>SLSM01000009.1 GCA_007130445.1 Trueperaceae bacterium
CCGAGCAGCAGCAGCAGCTTGCTGACGTCGTAGAAGAAGAAGTGCACCGCGCCGGCGAGCCGCGTGCCGGCCACGAGACCGAGCGTGTCGTACACGACCCAGTCCCAGAACAGCAGGAAGCCGCGGTACAGGAACACCCAGACCGCGGCGGCGGCGAGCACCGGAGCCCATGCCCGCACCACCGGGCGCGGCACCGTCAACACGTGCACGAGCCACCCCCGTCGCGGCCGCACGCGCCGGCCTCGATGCCGATCAAGGCGTGCAGGCGTGCTGCAGTCGCAGCGACGCCGTCGGGTTCGAGACGGTAGTCGATCCAGCGACCGCGGCGCTCGCCGTCGATCAGACCGGCCTCGCGCAACACCTTGAGGTGGTGCGACAGCAGGTTGGCGCTCACCTCGAGCGCAGCCTGGATCTCGCACGCGCAGCGCTGGCCGCCGGCGAGCAGCTCGATCACCCGCACGCGCGTGGGGTCGCTCAGCGCACGGAACACCGTGACGGCGTCCGCGTCGAGGGCAGTTGCATGGCCGTCGTCGCTCTCGATCGTCGTATCAACGCTCATTTGTTCAACGTGCGCTGAAGTGACCACGCAGCGAGTATGGCGCGGCGGAGTATTGCCCAGCCAGGGACGAAACGCCCGGGCGGTACGATGCTCGCCATGCCTCCGCAGCGCCCCGCACGCAACGCGCCGGTCATCACATGACGACGTCGCTCGACGTCGACCTCTGCGTCGTCGGCGGCGGCATCGTCGGCCTCGCGACCGCGCACGCGGTGCTGCAGCGCATGCCAGGTGCCCGCATCGTGGTCCTCGAGAAGGAGGACGGCATCGCGCGGCACCAGACCGGACACAACAGTGGCGTGGTGCACGCCGGCATCTACTACCGGCCCGGCACGCTGCGCGCCTCGCTCTGCGTGCGCGGGGTGGTGAGCCTGCGCGACTTCTGCGCGGAGCACGGCGTGGCGTACGACGCGGTCGGCAAGGTGATCGTCGCGACCGACGAGTCCGAGCTGCCGCGACTCGACGCGCTGTTGGAGCGGGGCACGGCCAACGGCGTCCCCGGCCTGCGGATGATCGACCGCGACGAGTTGCTCGAGATCGAGCCACACGCCGCCGGCCTGCGGGCCCTGCACTCGCCCGGGACCGCCATCGTCGACTTCCCCGGCGTGGCCCGGGTGTTGGCGGATCGCCTGCGCGCCGGCGGCGCCCGCGTCGAGACGAACGCGCGCGTGGTCGACGTGGCGCGCAGCGGCGACGGCCTGACGATCGACACGCCCCGCCTGCGGGTACGGGCGCGCAGGCTCGTGGCCTGTGCCGGGCTGCACGCCGACCGGCTCGCTCGCCTCGCCGGCCTGGAACCGAGCGTTCGCATCGTGCCCTTCCGGGGCGAGTACTACTTCCTGGAGCCGCACGCACGCCAGTTGGTACGCGGGCTGATCTACCCGGTGCCCGACCCGGACCTGCCGTTCCTGGGCGTGCACTTCACCCGCACCGTCCACGGCGAGGTGGAGGCCGGGCCCAACGCCGTGTTGGCGCTGGCGCGCGAGGGGTACCGCCACACCGACGTCGATGCGTTCGACCTGGCCCACACCGCCGCGTACCCGGGCTTCTGGCGCCTGGCGGCGCGCTTCTGGCGCACCGGCGCGTACGAGTACTACCGCTCGTTCAGCACACCGGCGTTCGTGCGCTCGCTGCAGAAGCTGGTGCCGACCGTTCGCGAGGGCGACGTGCGCCGCGCTGGCGCCGGCGTGCGGGCGCAGGCGGTGGGCCCCGATGGGCGCGTCCTCGACGAGTTCGTGATCGAAGAGGACGACCGTAGCCTGCACGTGTTGAACGCCCCCTCGCCGGCGGCCACCGCGTCGCTCACCATCGGCGAGCACCTCGCGGAGCGCGTGGCCGCCTGGGACTGGTGACCGGTGCGGCCCTCAGGCCGCCTCGCGCGAGCGCTGGCGGCGGTAGCCGAGCACCGCGAGGGCGGCGAAGACCGCGAACGTACCGGCCAACCACGCGACGTGGACCCACGCCGGCCCCGGCGCGATCCCCGTGTAGGCCTCGACCATCTCGGGCGACGCCGTCACGCGCCAGGCCAGCTGCCCATAGTGGTACGTCGGCAGGTACGGCGCGATGTCGCGCAGGAACTGCGGCAGCTGGTTGAGCGGGAAGAAGAACCCCGACGCGAACGAGAGCGGCAGGAACACGAGGTTGCCGATCGTCGATGCCGCGCGCGGGCGCGCCAGGAAGCCGAGCGCGAAGCCGAGCGGTGCGAGGCTCATGCCGCCGAGCAACAGCACGACGAAGAGGTTCATCCAGCGCGCCGGTGCCATCCCGACCTGGGCCGCGAACGCGCCAACGGCGAACAGCGCGAGCAGCGTCACGCTGGCCACGACGACGCTGGTGACGAGCTTCCCGCCGAAGTACGCCCAACCGGGCGCGGGCGTCGCGCGCATCAGCCGCAACCAGCCCCTGCCGCGCTCGGCGGCGATGTCGACGCCGAAGGCGAAGATCACCAGGCTCAAGAGGCCGAAGGCCCCGAAGCCGGGCATCATCATCGTCGAGATCCGCGTGCCGTCGGGGAGTTCGAAGCGCGCGTTCGGCACGCCGAACATCGCGAACAGCATCACCGGGATGGCCACCACGCCGATCAGGAACTCGGGCACGCGCAGGTTGGAGACGAGCTCGCAGCGCACCTGCGTGAGCAGCAGCGCGAGCCGGCCGCCGCTGCGCTCCGCGGTCGGGCTCAGACGGCGTGGTACGTCGGCGTTCGCTGGCACCGCGCGCGCGGGCACGGCGTTGGCAACGGTCGTCGAGCTGTGAACGGCATTCATGCCTGCACCCCCCGGGTGGTGGCGCTCCCGACGCCGGTCGCTGCGGCGTGTCCGCCGCCGTTGGTGAGGTGGACGAACGCCGCCTCGAGGTCGGTGTCGGTGACGCGCAGGTCGCGTACGGCGACCCCATCGTCGAACAGGCCGCGCAGCAGTGCCTCGGGCTCGTTCGTCGCGATCACCACGAAGCCCTCCTCGAACTCGGCGCGCTGCACCTGCGGCAGGGCACGGAGGCGCTCGAGCGCGACGTCGGCGTGGAACCGGACCGTGGTGTCGGCGACGAGACGCTTGATCTCGCGCGGCGTCCCCTCGGCGATCACGCGTCCGTGGTCGACCACGACCACGCGGCGTGCGACGGCGTCGGCCTCGTCGAGGTAGTGCGTGCTGAAGAGCACCGTCTTGCCGAGCTCGGCGAAGCCCTCGACCTGCTCCCAGAACGCCCGGCGGGCGCTCACGTCGAGCGCCACGGTCGGTTCGTCCAGGAACACCAGGTCGGGGTCGCCTGCGATGGCGAGGGCGAAGTAGAGCCGCTGGCGTTGCCCGCCGGAGAGCGTCGAGACGGGCGCGTCGCGCTTGGCCGTGAGGTCGGCGCGCTCGAGCAGCTCGTCCAGTGGCAGCGTGTAGGGGTAGTAACGCTGGAACAGCCCCACCACCTCGCGCACCCGCAGCGCGGCGGGGACGCCCGACTCCTGCAGCATCACCCCGACGCGCGAGCGCGCATCGAAGCGCGCCGGGTCGCCGCCGAAGCAGCGCACCGTGCCGCTGGTCGGCCGGGTCAGGCCGAGCATGACGCTGATCGCCGTCGTCTTCCCCGCCCCGTTGGGCCCCAGCACCGCGACGACCTCGCCGGGCGCCACGTCGAGGTCGATCCCGTCCAGGGCCCGTACGCCCCCGTACCGTTTGGTCACGCCGCGCATCTC
>SLSM01000073.1 GCA_007130445.1 Trueperaceae bacterium
CAGACAATTGTACGAGTTGCTCGAGATATGTATCGATACGACCTTGGCCTGCCGCGCTTCCCGCAAGAGCTGGATGACACGCGCCCGGCTCAGACCCATGCGCTGAGCGACGTCCGCCTGCGTGAGTTCCTCGACGAAGTACAACCAGGCAACCCGCACGAGCAAGTCCTCTTTCGCCCAATCGAGATCTCCGCTCGAGGCATCTACCGGAGTGTTCCGTAGCGACATACACACCTCTCGACGTGCATCGTGCGTTCCATGTCATCGACGGCGCAGCGACCGAGGTCGACGTTCCGTGCGGCCAGTTGAGTGACAAAAGTCTAGCACAGAGACAAAGGTGTGGATAGTGGGTCGGCGCCTCGAACACGCTTGCGGACGTGCGCCGCCGCTCCGCTGCCCCGAACCTCGGCACCGGCCACACGCTCGCGAGCGCCTCTGCACGAGCGCGTCTGGGCGCGCTCGCCGTGGCCGCCGTCAGCCCCCGTACCGCCCCGCCGCCCGCATGAGCGCAGCCGCCACGTCCTCGCGCACCGACGCCGGCTCCAGCACCTCCACGGCGTCGCCCCAACCCATCAACCACGGCACCAGTTCGAGCGCACGCCCACGGCCGTCGAGGGTCGCGCGCACCACGGCGAGCGCACCACCGTCGGCCTGGTCCTCGAGCGACGCCAGCGAGTCACCCGCCACCTCGCGGAACGCCATCGCCACGCCCGGCGCCAGCCGCAGCGTCACCCGCACGCTCTCGCCCACGATCACACCGAAGGCGTCGCCGATGACCGCGTCCGGGTCGAAGTCGGCTGGGATCTCGTAGGTCTCGTCGAGCAGGCGGACCTCGCGCATGCGCGCGAACTTGAACACCAGCACCTTCCCGGGCGTGGCGCGATCCACGGCCAGCGCGTACGGCTCGTGGTTGCGCCGCCCCACCTCCACGAAGTACACCTCCAGGTCGCGCTTCGAGCGCCGCCCGGCGGCGGACTCGTACGCGCAGCGCACGACGCGTCGCCCGAACCACGCCTGCGCCACCACGTCCAGCACGCGGTCGCGGTCCTTGGAGCGGAGCGCGTCCACGCGCCTCAGCAGCGCCGACTGCGCCGGCTCCGGCACCTGATGCGCGAGCTTCATCATGGTGTTGCGGTAGTGGCGCTCGCCGATCCCGGTGTGCGTGAGCATGCGCGCCGCCATGTACATCGCCAGCGCCTCGACGTCGTTCAGGAGCGCGGCGCGCGAATGCAGCCTGTAGCGGTGCGTGTCGTCGCAGACCAGCCGCTCACCGTACTCCTCGGCCAGGTAGACGAGGTCGCGCTCGATCGAGCGCCTCCCGACGCCCAGCGTGCGCGCCAGCTCCACGACGCCGTAAGGCCGCAAGCCCAGCAGCTCCTCGAGCCGTCGCAGGCGCTCGACGCGTGAGCGCGTCCTGTCCGCAGGCATCGCCGCACCTCCCGGAGAGCCGTCACACCAGCGGCGTACGACAGCCGCGGCATGCTATCATCCGGCGTTGCGACTGCTGCATGTCCGAAAGCATGTCCGGGAACCGCACTCTGCCGCCTCGTCGGCGTTCGCGTGTCGACCCGCATCGGCCGCCGGCGGCCCTCGTGTCGTCACGGTGCCACCGTGGATACGCAGCCGGAAGGAGCGCCCGATGCAGACCCTGAGATCGGTGTGGCCCGTCGTCGTCATCGTGCTCACACTTCTCTCCTGCGGACCTGCGGGAGGTGGCGCCGGAGGCGCACAGCGCTGGCTCCCTGCCGCTCCGTCCGTGCTCGACGAGCTCGGGCACTTCGGCGTCGCACACAACGGCAAGCCACTCGTGTGGGCGCGCTCGTACGTCGTGGACCTCACCGGGGACGGTCGGAGCGAGATCGTCATCGTGACCTCGTACGATTTCTTGCTCCAGCTCACGCCATCACCCATCCGGACGTACGCGGTGCGTGGGGGCACCTTGGTCGAGATCACGGAGACGCTGTTCCCAGGCGGCGCACCGAGCGCCGTGTTCAACCGGGAACTCGTGTTCGGTGACTTCAACGGCGACGGCTTTCCCGACCTGTTCTTGAGCAACCACGGCACCGAGGCGTTCTGGCCGCACCCGGGCGAGCAGAACCGGCTCTACCTGTCGGACGGATCGGGTCGCCTCATCGACCGCACCGAAACGCACCTGCCCCAGATCAGCGACTTCTCGCACGGCAGCGCGGCGGCGGACATCGACGGCGACGGCCGACTGGAGATCTTCGTCAACAATCTCGGTGGCGGCGAGACGCCTTGGAGCTACCTCATGCGGCAGGACGGCGAAGGCCGCTTCTCCGTGGTCGCCGACGCGCGATTCGATGGTGCGGGGATCCTCCCGGACGAGATCATGAACCGCAACAGCGGGTACTACGCCACCTTCGTCGATACGACGGACGATGGCTCCGTCGACCTCTTCCTCGGACCGATCCCGAACGTCGGGGAGTACTCGGGCTGGAAGCACGTCCTCCTCCTCAACGACGGGACAGGTCGGTTCACGCTCGCCGACCCAGACCGCCTCCCGAGCGTGCGCGAGTTCGATGGCTTCACCCCATCGGCAGCGCGCACGGAAGACGTGCTCGTCGGGGACATCACCGGCGATGGACGCGACGACCTCGTGAGCTTCGTGCGCTACGGCGACTTCCAAGGCAGCTTCTACACGGTGTTCGTCAACAACGGTGACGGGACGTTCGCTGACGAGACCGAGGCACGGCTACCTGGTCAGACGTTCGAGCCGCTCGTCACGAGCATCCCCGAGGCGCAACTCGTCGACGTGAACGGCAACGGGCACCTCGATCTCCTGGCTCGGACCTTCGATTGGGGGGCCGATCCGGGTGGCATGGCGACGAGGACGTGGGCGTACCTCAACGACGGTACGGGGCACTTCGAGATCCTCCCGGAAGTCGGCGCGTTCCGTCCGAAGTTCGCCGTCCTGGACGTGAACGGCGATGGTGTCATGGACCTCGTGACCGAACACCGCGATTGGACCTCCATGGGCGAGTCGTACATCGCAGTCTTCTTCGGCCGCGACGTCTGGTAGCAGCTGAGCGACGGGCACGGCACCCGCAAGCTCGCTGGAGCGCACGAGACTCGAATGGTCGTGAAGACGCCCATGTGGTCGACCGCCTCACGGGCGAGCATCGGACGTCGTCGGCTCGTCGCTCATCCGGTCGTGCCGGTCGAAGAGGTGCCCGACTCCGTCACTCCTTGACGCACCCCGGCCCTACCCTGGCAGTCCAGGAGGTACGGGATGCACCACGCCACGCTCGAACGCACACGCCACGCGACCCACCGCAGCGTGCAACGCACGATCCCCGAATGCGTCCTCGCACGCATCGAGCGCGGCGACGCCACCGACGTCCCCGGCCGCCACCCGCACCACCCACGGGTCACGCTCCGCATCGTTCGCACCGCGGACGGTTACTGGGTCGCACCCCACGCCGACGGCAGCGTCCTCACCGTCTACGAGGTCGCGGCCGAACGCCTCGAGTCCTGGGCCTGGCGCCACCTCCACCACCCCGAACAGCAGCTCGGACGCCTGCGCCGTTTGCCCGTGCACCACACGCCCGAGCAGGCGGTCACCGCGGACCTGTACCGGATGTGGGTGGTGGAGGCGTAGGAGGACGCGGTCGAACCGCGCAGCGGGTGCGCGCGCCTGCACTCGTGCGACACGTCGTGTTGCGCACGACGTCGTGCACGCAAGAGGTCGAGCGAGAGGTCGAGCGATGAC
>SLSM01000280.1 GCA_007130445.1 Trueperaceae bacterium
CCGAGGCCGAGGTGCCCGGCGAGGCTGCTCGCCTCGCTCGCCACGCCCTCCATCATGCAGCCGTCGCCGGCGAGCACGAAGGTGTGGTGATCGACGACCGCGTGGCCAGGGCGGTTGAACCGCGCCGCCAGGTGCGCCTCGGCCAGCGCCATCCCGACCGCGTTGGCGAACCCTTGGCCAAGCGGTCCGGTGGTCGTCTCGACGCCGGGCGTGTGGCTCACCTCGGGGTGCCCGGGCGTGATCGACTCCCACTGGCGGTAGCCGCGCAGATCGTCCATCGCCACCTCGTACCCCGAGAGGTGCAGCAGCGCGTACTGCAGCATCGAGCCATGACCGTTGGACTGGACGTAGCGGTCGCGGTTCCACCAGGTGGGGTCGGCCGGGTCGTGGCGCATGGCGTGGCGGTAGAGCACGTACCCCATCGCGGCGGCGCCCATCGGCATGCCGGGGTGGCCGTCGCCGGACGCCTGCGTGGCGTCGATGGTGAGTGCTCGGATGGCGTTCACGCTGCGCTTCGTCAGCGTCGGATCGTGGGGGTGCGAGTCGGGCATGGCGCCTCCAGACGTGTCGGGGCGCCGCTGCTGGGCGCCGTATGGGACGAAGGTATCACGCCCTGCGGTGGGTCTTCGCGGGTGCCGGTGGGGGCGTCAGCCGCCCGGCTCGCGCCGCCGCAGGATCGCCGCGCGCACCCGCTCGCCCTCGGCCCAATGCGCGCGCTCCTCGTCGCTCTCGACGAGCAGCGGAGGCACCGGCGTCGGCCTGCCGTCTGCGTCGAGCGCGACGAAGTTGAGGTGCCCCATCGTGCACAGGCGCCGCTCGCCGGTGTAGGGGTTCTCGCCCGTGACCTCGCAGCGCACGATCATGCTGGTGCGGCCGGTCCAGGCGACGCGACTGCACACCTCCAGGATTTCGCCCACGTACACCGGGTTGCGGAAGTCGACCGGTTCGGTCGAGGCCGTGACCACCTGCGTTCGCGCGAAGCGGAAGCAGGCGATGGCCGAGTTGACGTCGAGCAGTTCCAGCACGCGGCCACCGAAGATCGTCCCGAGCGGGTTGGCGTGGTGCGGGAACACGGTGTCGACGCTGGTGACCCACGGACTGCGCCGCGGCGCGCCGTCGTGCGAGGTGGCCGGCGGCGCGGCGCGGCGGTTCGGTGCGTTCGTCATGCGCCCATCCTAGTCGCGCTCCGCGCCCCCGCGTCTATACTGGGCGCTCCGCCGCCTCGGCACCCACACCTCCGGAGGACCACATGACCACCAGCATCGGCCACGTCCCCGCCACCACGCCGCTCATCGAGCGCCTCGTGCCCGTGCCCCAGCCCGCGCTGCGCCTGCTCGCCCAACTCGCACTCGGCGTGGCGCTCCTGGCGGCCTTGGCGCAGCTTCGCATCGTGATCGGCCCGGTTCCCATCACGGGGCAGACGCTCGGCGTGCTGCTGCTCGCGGCCATGTACGGCCCCGTGCGCGGCACGGCCGCCGTGCTGGCCTACCTCGGCGTCGGCGCCGCCGGCCTGGGTGTGTTCACCGGCGCCGCCGGTGGACTGGCCGTCTTCGGCGGCACCACCGCCGGGTACCTGGTCGGCTTCGTGCCGGCCGCCCTGATCGTCGGAGCGCTGGCGCGGCGCGGCTGGGGCCGCACGCACCTCGGCGTGGCCGCGGCCATGGCGCTGGGCAGCGTCGTGATCTACGCGTGCGGCGTGGCCTGGCTCACCACCTTCGCACCCGACCTCGCCACCGCGCTGGCGTGGGGCGTGTGGCCGTTCCTGCTCGGCGACGCGCTCAAGCTGTCGCTGGCCGTCGTGCTGGTGCCGGCGCTGTGGCGGCGATTCGGCCGCTGAGCCAGGTGGCGGTGTGGTCGACGGCCCCCGCACGTGCTGACCCAAGCGACGTTCTCGAGCGGCGTGTGGCGCGACCCCACGTGGCGTCGCGCCACGCCCCTCAGCGCGCTCGAAGGCGCGCTGCTCGAACGCCCCGAGCTGCGCCGGCTCGCCGGTCTGCATCACCACGGCCCGGCGGGGCGTCTGCTGGGGTGGACGACCACGCGTCTGGAGCACACCCTCGGTGTGTGGACGATCACCGCCGCGCTCCGCCCGGACGACGCGACGTCGCGCGTCGCCGCCCTGCTGCACGACGTGGGCCACGCGCCCTACAGCCACGCGCTCGAGCCGCTCGGCGGGATCGACCACCACGCCGCCTTCAGCGCAGCCCTCGACACCGGGGCGCTCGGCTCGTGGCTGCGTGGGCGGGGCGTCGACGTCGAGCGGGTGGCGGCCCTCGTCGACGGCAGCGAACCGTCGCCCCTGCGCAACCGCGAGGGCTGGCTGCACGCCGACCACCTCGACAGCTTCGTGCGCGGTGCCGCCTGGCGGGGCCGCGTTCGCGTCGACCCCGGCCAGGTGTTGCACGGGCTCCGTCTCGACGGCCCGCACCTGGCCTTCGATGCCCGCCATGCCGACGACCTGTTGGCGGCCGTGCTCGACGAGGCGCGCTTCCAGCTAGGCCCCGTCGACGTCGGAGCGGACGCGTGGCTGATCGAGGCGGTCGGCCGCTCCGTGGCGCTCGGCGCCCTCGGCCTCGACGAGCTCCCGTCGCTGCGCGACGCCGAGCTCGACGAGCGCCTGCGCGCGCATCCGGACACGCGCGACGCGTTCGACGACCTGCTGGCCGGGCGCCTGCGGTTCGTCGCCGCGCCCGACGCCGCCTCGGCGCGCTGGTGCGTCGCCAAACGCGCCGGCTACCTGCCTCGACCGCGCTTCACGGACGCGACCCCAGCCGGCTGGGAGCGGCGGCTGGCCGAGGCGTACGGCCCGTTCGTGCAGGAGCGTGTCGTCTGCGTGGCGCTCGCGGTGGCGGTTTGCTAGCCTCGGCTCCATGGAGAAGATCGTGCCCATCTTGCTGGCTGCTGGCATGGTGTTCGGGATCGCCGGCATCGTGCTGGCCGCTTCGGGTCAGACCGTGATCGGGCTCGCGTTCCTGGCCGTGGGCATCGCCGATGCGGCGGTCGCGATGGTGTTCCGGAGTCGGGCAGGTCACTGAGGCGCGCTGGCGCGCTGGCGTTCAGCCGCGGACTCGGCCCGGACGCCCTCGCCAGAACGGAAGAACGCCCCCCGGAGGATCCGGGGGGCGTCGGTTACCCGTCGTGGAATGAGGGAACTCGAGTTCTCCTCAACGGGAGGCGTGTCTGGTTACCCTCGACGGGCACCTCCACTGGTCACGGTACTGTCGTTGCTGATTCGGACCACCTCCCTTCCGTGGTGAGCCAATGCTACACGAATCGCGGCACGATGTCGTGGGGCATGCCACATTCGGGGACACCAGTGCCTCGGGGCCGGGCCCTATACTCGGGTATGGACCAGCACGCACGATCGCGCCTGCGGGACGTCTTCGCCGCCTACCCCGAGGTCGGCGGCGTGTGGCTGTTCGGTTCGCACGCGCGTGACGCGGCCACGGCGCGGAGCGACGTCGACCTCGCCGTCGACCCCAGCGAAGCCGATGGGGCGCAGACCGGCGCGTTGCGCGCTCGGAAGCTCGACATGCTCGCCGACCTCGTCGAGGCGGGGTTCGAGGACGTCGACCTCGTGATCTTGAACGGGGACGATCCCGTGCTGCGTTTCGAGGCGATCGGTCCAAACGTGCTGGTGTACGCGGCACCCGGGTACGACGCCGAGGCGGCGTTCGCGCGCGCGTTGCGGGCGCACGACGACACGGCGCCGCTCCGCGCGATCATGCGCGAAGCGTACTTCGATGGGTTGCTGCGCCGTGACCGATGACGTGTTCGAACGGCGCACGCGGCGCTTCATGGAGGTGCTCGCCATCCTCGACGGGCTCGCCGAGACGCCCTGGGAGCGCTTCCGGTCCGACCCCGAGAAGTACGGCAGCGCAGAGCGCTTCCTCCAGGTCGCCGTGGAGATCCTGGATGACCTCGGCGCGCACCTGGTCGCTCGTGCGAGCCTCGGCGGGGTGGAGCACTACCGCGACGTGCCCGCGCGCCTCCACGAGGCGTCGGTGCTCACGTCCGACCAGGCCGACCTATGGCGACGCATGATCGGCTTCCGGAACGTCGTGGTGCACGACTACCTCGACGTCGATCGCGCCATCGTGTTCGACGTCTTGCGGCACCGCCTCGCCGACCTGCGCGAGCTCCACGTCGTCCTGCTCGAGGAGCACCGACGGCGCTGAGCGGCGCCGCTGCGGCCGCTCCGCGCGGGTCGCCGGGACGGCCTCCTCCGGTACCATGGCGCCAGCACCCCGACCTGGAGGCCACGCGTGCTCACCCTGCCCGAGAAGCTGCTGTTCCTCGTCCTCGCCGGCGCCTCGCTGTGGTACGCGTTCATCGGCTTCAGGCGCGTGGCGCTGGTCGTCGGGCGCGGGAGTCGAACGCTGTACTACCCACGCTGGGACGCCCTGCCGCGGCGCGCCGGCAGCGCCATCGTTCGCACGCTCGGCCAGGGCAGCGTCTTCAAGGACCGCCCCGTCGTCTCGGCCTTCCACGCGTTCGTGTTCTACGGCTTCGTCTTCTACCTGCTCGTCAACGTGGTCGACGCGCTCAAGGGCTTCGTTCCGCCGGCCTGGTACGCGGGCATCGGCTTCGGCGTGGTCGGCGGCCTGTTCCGCTTCGGTGCCGACGTCTTCGGTGTGCTGGTGCTCGTCGGGGTCGTGTTCTTCCTGGTGCGGCGCTTCGTGGTGGGCGACGCGCGGCTCGAGCAGGGCGAGCGCACGGCGCAGCACGAGGCCGTCGCGGCCGGCGCGATCCGCCGCGACAGCCTGATCGTCGGCCTGTTCATCCTCGGCCACGTCGGCTTCCGGCTGCTGGGTGAGGGGTTCTACGTGGCGTACGAGGGGCACGCCGACCCGTGGCAGCCCGTCGCCAGCGCCCTGGCCGGCGTCATCGGCTACGGCCCCGACCGGTTGATCGGTTGGCACGTCGGTTGGTGGGGCGCGCTGGGCCTGATCCTCGCGTTCCTGCCGTACTTCCCACGCTCGAAGCACATCCACCTGTTCACGGCTCCGGTCAACTTCGCGCTCGACCGCCGGCACCCCGACGGGCGGCCGGTGCCGTTCGGAGCGCTCGAACCGATCGACGTCGAGGACGAGACGCTCGAGCAGTACGGCGCCAGCACGCTCGAGCACCTGCGCGTGCCACAACTGCTCGACGCCTACGCCTGCATCCAGTGCAACCGTTGCAGCAACGTGTGCCCCGCCAACGTCACCGGCAAGGCGCTCTCGCCCGCTGCGCTGGAGATCAACAAGCGCTATGAACTCACGCTGAACGCGGCCGCGCTGGCCGCCGGCGAGCCGAGCCCGCGGCCGCTGCTCGAGTTCGCCATCAGCCCCGAGGCCGTGTGGGCGTGCACCACCTGCGGCGCCTGCATGGAGGTGTGCCCGGTCGGATGCGAGCAGATGATCGACATCGTCGACATCCGACGCGACTTGGTGATGATGCAGGGCGAGTTCCCGAGCGAGCTGCAGCCGGCCTTCCGCGGCATGGAGCGCACCGGCAACCCGTGGGGCCTGGCGCGCGACGAGCGCATGCAGTGGACCGAGGGCCTCGACGTCACGGTCCTCACCGTGGAGGAGAACCCCGACTTCGAGGTGCTCTTCTGGGTCGGCTGCGCCGGGAGCTACGACCCGGCGGCACAGGCCACGACGCGCGCCATGGCACGCCTGCTCGAGCGCGCCGGCGTGAACTACGCCGTGCTCGGCAAGGGCGAGACCTGCACGGGCGATCCGGCCAGGCGCGCAGGCAACGAGTACCTCTACTACCAGCTCGCCAGCGAGAACGTGATGGTCCTCAACGAGACGCTCGCCACGCACGCCGTCGACGAGGCGACGCGCAAGCTGGTCGTGACCACGTGCCCGCACTGCTTCAACGCGCTCTTCAACGACTACCCGCAGCTCGGTGGCGAGTACCACGTGGTGCACCACACGCAGTTCCTCGACGAGCTCGTGCGCGAGGGGCGCCTCGCGCCCATGGCGAGCGAGCAGAGCGTCACCTTCCACGACCCGTGCTACCTGGGGCGGCACAACGGCGAGTACGACGCGCCACGGCGCCTGCTCGCCGGCGGCGGCGAGGGCGCCGGGGTGCGCGAGATGCCGCGGGCGCGTGCCGCGAGCTTCTGCTGCGGCGCCGGCGGGGCCCAGTTCTGGAAGGAGGAGGAGGCGGGCGACGCGCGCGTCGCGCAGGTCCGCATGGCCGAGGCCGCTGCCACCGGCGCGAGCGTGGTCGCGGCCGGCTGCCCCTTCTGCAAGGCGATGCTCTCCACCGCGGCCGGTGAGGGCGACGGCCCGGTCGTCAAGGACGTTGCGCAACTGCTCGACGAGTCGCATCGCCGCGCCGCCTCCACCTAACGCTCCGGAGGCGCAGGCACAACGAAGAATCTCATCGTCGCCACCGGAGGCCGGAGCCTAGAATGATCGGAGTGCCCCACGGGGCGCGATCGAACCAGGCGCTACCCGGTCCATGATCGCGCGCCCGTGGCGAGCCTACGGGAGTCCCATCGTGCCGTTCTCCGCGTCGCGCCGCACCATCACGGGTGCCCCCACCGCGCTCTTCACGGCTCACCCCGACCCGTTGTTGTTGGTGGTCGCCGACCCAGAGCCGCGCGTGCTCGAGGGCAACGCCGCCGCGGCCGCCCTGTACGGCTATCCGGAGCACGGCATGCGCGACCTGGCGCTGGCCGATCTGTGGGCGGAGCCCGAGGACGGTCCCGACGTCGAGACGCTCGACGCCTGGGCCGAGACCGGCCTGGCGAGCGCGACGCTCCATCACCTCGCGCGCGATCACACGTCGCGGCAGGTGCGTGTGCGCGTCCGCAGCGTGTCGGCACACGAGGTCGCGGACGCCTCCACGGCCCTCGACCCCCCGGCCGACGCCGGCGCACCCGGTGCAGCGACGCGGGCCTGGCTGGTGTCGGTGCGCGACGTGAGCGAGCTCGAGGCCGCGCTGGCGCGCTCCTCGCGCAACGAACGGCTGTACCACATGCTCGCCGAGCACGCCTTCGACGGCGTCGCGCTCCTGGCCGCCGACCTCACGAACCGCAGCGTCGCGGCCCGCACGGCCGAGACGCTCGGCTTCCGAACGCTCGAGCTGACCGGCAAGGACCGCCGCGACCTCATCCACCCCGCCGACCGGGCGCTCTTCCAGGAGCGCGTGGCGGAGCTCGCTGGCCGGCCGGGCGAACGCGCCGCCATCACCTACCGCATGCGCGACGCGCGCGGCCGCTGGCACTGGTTGGAGGGGACGATCACCAACTTGGTCCACGACCCCGACGTGGGGGCGTTCGTGCTCGCGTACCACGACGTCACCGAGCGCATGCGCGCCAGCGAGGCGGCGCAGGAGCACGCGGCGCAACTCGAGCGCAAGATCGAACACATGCAGGCGCTGCGGCGCGTCGACATGGCCACCACCACCGCCGTGGACGTCGGCCTGGCGCTCGACATCTTCCTCGAGCAGGTCGAGACGCTGCTGCGGATCGACGCGACCGGCGTGCTGCTCTTCGACGAGCACGCCCAGGCGCTGCAACCGGCGGCAGCGCGCGGGTTCGGCATCGAGCCCTTCCGCGACGTGCGTGTGCCCCTGGGCGAGGCGCTGGCCGGCTACGCAGCCCAGGAAGAGCGCACGGTCTACGTGCAGGACCTGCAATCCGACCCGCGCTGGGGCTCGGTGGTCGGCCCGGAGCATCAGCGCGACTACGCCGCCTACTGGGCCGTCCCGATGCTCACGAAGGGTCACCTGCAGGGCGTGATCGAGCTCTACGCCAAGCGTGCGTTCGTGCCCGATGCGCAATGGTTCGAGTTCCTCGAGACCTTCGCGGACCAGGGTGCCATCGCGGTGGAGAGCGCGCTGCTCTTCCGCTCGCTCGAGCGCTCCAACGCCGAGTTGCAGCTCGCGTACGACAAGACCATCGCCGGTTGGGCGTACGCGCTCGACCTCAAGGACGAGGAGACGGCCGGGCACAGCCAGCGCGTGACGCAGCTCACCGTGCGCCTGGCGCAGCGGTGTGGCGTCGACCAGCGCGACCTGATCCACATCCAGCGCGGTGCGCTGCTCCACGACATCGGCAAGATGGGCGTCCCCGACTCCATCCTCCTGAAGCGCGGTGCCCTCACGGTCGGTGAGCGCGTGCTGATCGAGCAGCACACCGCGTACGCCCGCGACCTGCTCGTGCCGATCGACTTCCTGCGCCCGGCGATCGACATCCCGTACTGCCATCACGAGCGCTGGGACGGCACCGGCTACCCGCAGGGTTTGGCCGGCGAGGACATCCCGCTGGCGGCCCGCATGTTCGCGATCGTCGACGTCTACGATGCGCTCACGAGCGAGCGCCCGTACCGCCACGCCTGGAGTCGCGAGGACACGCTCGAGTACATCCAGCGGAACGCCGGGTCGCACTTCGACCCCGCGTTGGTCGAGGTGTTCATGGCGATGATCCGCGACGGCGACGTACCCGGCTGAACGCCATCGCGGCGGGACGGTCTGCGGCGATAGCGTCCGTGGCGATAGCGTCTGCGGCTGCACGGTCTGCGGCGACAGCGTCCGCGATCGACCGGGTCGTCCGCCCGTCCCGTCCGACCACCCGGCGGTGCTAGCGTGAGGGACGTGACACGTGCGCGCCTCAGGCTCACCATGACGGCCGTGACGCTCGTCCTGGCGGGCATCGCCGCCTACACGCTGGGTGTGGCGCTGCGGCCGCCGCCCGCGCTCGGCGGCACCGCCTTGCAGAACCCGCCGAGCATGGTCGACCTCGTGCTCGTCCGCGGGGACGGCACGGAGCTGCGCCTAGGCGACGCGCTCGGCGGTACGACGACGCTGGTCTTCTTCGGCTTCATGCGCTGCCCCGACGTCTGCCCCTTCACGATGGCTCGGCTGGCGACGCTGTACGAGGACATGGGCCGGCCGGCCAACCTGAACGTCGCGATGATCACCGTCGATCCGGAGCACGACGCCCCTGAGCTGCTGCAGACCTATGTGAGCGCGTTCCACGAGGACTTCATCGCCTTCGGCGGCAGCAACGCACAGATCGCCACCGCCGCGCGGGCGTTCTTCGTCGGCTACGCCGGCATCGGCACGGAGACCTTCACGCACACCGACGTGGTGGCCGTGCTCGACCGCCGCGGCTCGCTGCGCTACGTGTACTCGCAGCAGAACCTGCCACGGCTGCCCGGCGATCTCCCGGCGATCCTGGCCCAGAGCGGGTTCTGACCCGCAGCCGGCGACTGCGGCCGGCTGGGCCGTGCCCCGCAGCGCCTCGCTCGATCCCTCATTTCCGGTGGATCATCAGGACTGCGCACGAGGGGGGCAACGCCGCGAGCAGCGCGCGCGCGAAGCCGCCGAGCGCGCCCTGATCGACGTCGCGTTTCGGCAGGCCGAGCACGATCAGGTCGGCGCCCGTCGCGGCCTCGACCACGGTCGCGACGGGGTCGTCGCTGCGGATGCAGACGCCGCTCACGCGGCCCAACTCGCGCCCCTCCAGGGCGCGCGTCAACGCCCGTTCCGCACGGTGGCACGAGGCCTCGCTGACGCTCCGTGGCAGCACGCGCACGAAGGTGACGCGCGGCGTCGCCAGGCGCGCGAGCGCGCCCAGGAGGCGGGCTCTGAGGGTCTCTTGCTGCGCGCCGCCCGCGAACGGCACCACCACGCGCTCGACGCGCTCCAGGTGCCAGCCCGGCGGCGCCCGCAGGATCACGACGTCGCTCCCGACGTCGGCGAGGAGGCCGTCGACGTGGGCCAGCGTCGCAGCGTCGTCGAGCTTGGAGAGGCCGAGCAGGACGACCTCGCAGGCGTGCGTGCGCGCGACGCGCGTGATCGCCTGCCAGGCATCGTCGGCCACCACGGTCATCGCCTCGGGTTCGAGCCCCAGCGCCAAGGAGGAACGCAGCGACGCGCTCAGCACGCGCTGCGCGTTGTCGATCAGCGCGTCGTCGGTCAGTGCGTCGGCGGCCTCGTCGCGGACGCGCACGACGACGGTCAGCATCAGCACGCGTCCGACCTCCGGTGGTGCGAGCGCGTGCGCCACCGTCACGAGCGCCTCGGCGTTCTCCGGGTTGGCGATCGGCGCCAGCACCAGTGGTCGGCGGCCGCGGAGGCGCACCAAGTCGGGGTCGGCCCCCTCGTGCTCGGCGTCGATCGCCGCCGCCTGGCGCGCGAGGAAGTACGCGTACACGGCGAGTCCCAGCACGAGCCAGGCGAGCGCCAGCAGCCCGGCGCTCGGCACCGCGACGGCGTTCGCGAGCGCCAGCGCGACCGTGCAGAGCGCCGCGCCGAGCGGCAGCCACGGCGACAGCGGGGCCCGGAAGGGCGCGCTCGCGCTGCTGCGCCGCCGCGCGAGCAGCGCCATCACGTGCGCGAGCGCGAACACGCTCAGGTAGATGAGGCCGGCGGCGCTGCCGGCCGTGGCCACGCTGGGCAGCAGCACCATCACGATCGCCGTGATCGCGGCCGACAGCAGCAGCGTGCGCCGCGGCACGCCGCCGGGTCCGAGCCGGGCGAGGGCGTGCGGCAGCGTGCGGTCGCGCGCCATGGCGTGGGCGACGCGCGACGCCGCGAACAGGTTGGCCTGCAGGGCGGTGAGCATGGCGAGCACGGCGCTGGCCGTCACGAGCCAGAAGCCGAACGGGCCCAGGTACGTGCGGGCGGCCTCGGCCACGGTGGTGCCGCCCGTGCGGGCGGCGAAGAACGCCAGCGACTCGCCGGCGGGCACCCCCACCGCCACGATGGCGACGATGATCGGCACGTACAGCACCGTCGCGACGCCGATGGCGATCAGCATGGCGCGCGGCAGGTCGCGCGCCGGCTGACGCACCTCACCCGCGGCGGCGGCCAGCAGCGCGAAGCCCTGGAAGGCGATGAACAGCAGACCCATCGCCTGGGCGATCCCTGTGAAGCCGCCGGGCGCGAAGGGCTCGAACGAGCCGGCCGCCGCGCGCGGTTCGAGCGCCAGCGCGACCAGGCCCGCGAGGCCGAGCACCGCCATGGTGATCACCTTCGCCGCGATCATCCAACCCCCGCCGCCGCGCCCGCGACGAGAGAGCTGCAGCAGGTACGCGGCGACCGCGGCGCTGCCGACCGCGACGGTCAGGGCGCGCGAGGTCAGCACGGCCGGCGCCGCGCCGCGCAGCAGCCGCAGCACCTCCGCGAGCGCGGTGAGCGCGAACTCGGCGAACCCGAGCGCGAACACCGCGGCGGCGGCGAGCGAGGCGAACCAGACCAGCCAACCGACGGCGAACGCGGCCTGGACCGAGAAGACGCGCTGGGCGAAGGCGTAGAAGCCGCCGGAGCGCGGGAAGCGCGTCGCGAGCTCGCTCAGGCTGAAGGCCGCCAGGATCGCCAGCACGGCGTTGAGCGCGAGCGCGACCAGCGTCGCCGGCCCGGCCACCAGCAGCGCAGGGCCCGCCAGGACGATGATGCCGCCGCCGACGATCGCGCCCACGCCGAACAGGGTGGTGGCGCGGGCGTCCATGCCGCGGGGAGCGGCGCCCGGATCCGGCGTCGTCATGACGTCGAGCCTAACGCCCCGGCGCGCTCCGGTGCGCCGTGGTAGGACGTGCCCCATGCGCATCGCCGTCTTGGCCGACGTCCACGGCAACCTCCCCGCATTCGAGGCCGCCCTCGCCGCCGCGCGTCGGGAGACGCCCGACCTGCTGGTGATCCTCGGCGACGTCGTCAACGGCGCGCCCGACTCGCGCGCCTGCTGGGACCTCGCGCGCGGCGAGGCAGACGTGCTCCTGCGCGGCAACCACGAGCGCTACGTGCTCGATCGCGGCACACCCGCCGGCGAGGTCGCCTGGTCGGGCCCACGTTTCCGCCCGTTGGAGTGGGCGAGCGAGGAGCTCGCGGGCCGTTTCGACGCCATGCGTGCGCTGCCGATCGCGGCGACCATCGGCGACGACGTGCGCGTGATGCACGCGGCCCCTGCCGACGACCGCGTGAACCTGTTCCCCTGGAGCGAGGACGGTACGGTCGAACGCGTGCTCGACCCGGCCAGCGAGGACCTGCTCGTGCGCGGCCACAACCACCTGCCGTTCCATCGCCACCTCGCCGACGGGCGGCTGCTCGTGAGCGTCGGCTCGGTCGGCATCCCCCTGGTCGGGCGGCCCGAGGCCCAGTTCGGGCTGCTCACGCGCCACCCCCGGCGCGGCTGGGGCGTGCGCCACGTGAACGTCCCGTACGACGTCGACGCCGCGCTGGCGCGCTTCGAGGACAGCGGCTACCTGCGCGCCGTCGGCCCGATGGCGCAGGTGTTCCGCCGCGAGATCGCCACGGGCAGCCATCAGCTCGTGCCGTTCGTGCGCTTCGAGCAGCGCTGGCGGGAGGCCACCGGCGCGACCGGCGACGACGACGCGACCCTCGAGCGGGCGCTCCGGGCGTTCCTGGCGCTGGCGTGAGACGGGCGCGGCGACGCCGCGCCCGCGTGTCGTAGCATGGCGCAATGACGAAGCCCGGCGCCGAGCGCGCCTCCGACGCGCGTCCCTCGGGCGCCTCCGACGAGATCTCGCTGCGCGAGCTCTACCTCGTCATCAGGCGAAGCGCTCCGTGGATCGCGTTGGCGGCCCTGCTGGTCGCGGCGGCCGCGTTCGCCTGGACCAGCACGCGCCCGCTCAGCTACGTCGCCGAGGCGACGACCGTCGTGGCGCGCGCACCGATCGAGGTCGACGTGGGCACGAACCTGCGCTTCCGGCCCGAGGTGACGATCACCTTCGAGACGTACGACACGCTGGCGTTCTCACGCTCGGTGCTCGAGGCCGTGCTGCCGCATCACGAGGCGGGCGACCTGCACGCGCTCAGGGGAGTCCTCGCGCTCCAGCGTGTCGCGGGCACCGCGACCCAGCCGAGCACCTTCCTGGCGGTGTCGCACGACGTGCGCAGCCGTGATCCCGAGGTTGCCGCGCGCGCCGCGAGCGCCTGGGTGGACGCCACCCTGGCGACGGTGCGGGCGCTGTCGCTCGAGAACCTCGACGTACTCGAAGAGGTCACGAGCGACTCGCTGGTGCTCGCGCGAGCGCGAGTCCGGGCGGCCGAGGAGGCGCTCGAGGGCGTGTGGGCCGAGGCCGCCCCGGACGCGCTGCGGCGCGGCATCACGGCCGCGGACCAGGCCGCCCTCGAGCTCGAGGCGATGCTGCGCGAGGTCGATCGGGAGCTGTCCGAACGCCGTGCCGAGCGCGTGTCGCTGCTGGGCTTCGACGCTGGGCTCACGGCGGGCGTCGTCCTGATGCATGCCCCCGACGTCGTGGTCGACGTGGCGGGCGCGGTGGCCAGCCTCGACGCTCGCATCGCCGCGCTCGAGGCGCGGCGCGAGGGCGCCGCCAGTCAGCTCGTCGAGGTCCGAGACGAGCGCTCGAGGTTGGCGCGGAGCCGGGCCGACGCCACGGCGCGCATCGCGGAGCTCGAGCGCGAGGTCAGCGAGGCGCTGAAGTCGCTCGGCGTGCTCACCGCCATCGATCCGAACGTGGCACGCGTGGCGCAGCTGGCGCCGTCTGGCGCGCGCGTCCTGAGCCCGCCGACGGTGCCCGGGCGACCGGAACCGACGCGCGCCACGTTGATCGCGCTGTTGGCGGCGGCCGTCACCGCCTTCGCCGGTGTGGTCGTGGTGCTGGTGGCGGAGGCGGTCCGGCCGCCGAGCGCGGCTCCGCTCAGGACCTGACGTCGCGTTCGAACACCACCCGACCCGCGACGATCGTCGCCGTCGGCCAGCCGCGGAGCGTCGCGCCGTGCCACGGCGAGAAGCGCGCCTTGCTCTTGAACGAGGCCGCGTCGACCGGGCGCTCGGTCTCCAGGTCGAGCGCCACCACGTCGGCGGGCGCGCCCGGCTCGAGGGTCGGCGCGGGCCATCCCATCACGCGCGCCGGACCGCCTTGCATCAGCTCGAGCAGCGTGCCGAGTTCGAGCGCGCCCGCGCGCACCAGTTC
>SLSM01000049.1 GCA_007130445.1 Trueperaceae bacterium
TGGTGCGCATGTCGGCGGCGAGCCAGGCGAGGTCGCCGATGCGCTGGAAGCCGAACATGGAGTAGTAGATGAAGAACGGCACGGTCGGCACGCCGTGCGTGGCGTACGCCGTGCCGGCTGCGATGAACGAGCTCATCGAGCCCGCCTCGGTGATCCCCTCCTCGAGGATCTGCCCGTCGCGGGTCTCGCGGTAGTAGAGCAGGTTGTCCTTGTCGACGGGCTCGTACAACTGCCCCATCGGCGAGTAGATGCCGATCTGCCGGAAGAGCGCCTCCATGCCGAAGGTGCGCGCCTCGTCGGGGATGATCGGGACCACGAGCTTGCTCCAGGCGGGATCGCGCAGCAGCTTGCGGATGATCGACACGAACACCATCGTCGTGGAGACGGCACGCTCCTCGGTGCCGGCGAAGAACTCCTCGAACGAGGCGGCATCGGGCGGCGCGACCTTCTCGACCTCGACGCGCCGCTCGGGTAGGAAGCCACCACGTTCCTCACGACGCTCGCGCAAGTAGCGCTGCTCGGGCGAGTCGTCGGGAGGCCGGAAGAAGGGGTACTCGGCCAACTCGTCGTCGCTGATCGGCACCTCGAAGCGGTCGCGGAACGCGCGCATGGCGTCGAGGTCGAGTTTCTTCTGCTGGTGCGCGACGTTCTTCGCCTCGCCGGACTCGCCCAGGCCGTAGCCCTTGACGGTGCGGGCGAGGATGACGGTCGGCGATCCGGTGTGCTGCACCGCGCGGTGGTACGCGGCGTAGACCTTGGCCGGGTCGTGGCCACCGCGGTTGAGTTGGGCGATGTCGGCGTCGCTCCAGCCGTCGATGAGCTTCTTCAGCGCGGGGCTGTTGAAGAAGTTCTCGCGCAGCTCGGGCGCGCCGAACGCCGCGTAGCGCTGCGACTCGCCGTCGACGAGGCGGTTGAAGCGCTTGACGAGCTCGCCGTCTTCGTCCTTCGCGAGCAGCTCGTCCCACTTCGTTCCCCAGGCGACCTTGATCACGTTCCAGCCCGCGCCGCGGAAGATGCCTTCGAGTTCCTGCATGATCTGACCGTTCCCGAAGACGGGACCGTCGAGACGCTGCAGGTTGCAGTTGATGACCCAGATCAGGTTGTCGAGCTTCTCGCGCGCAGCGAACTTGATGGCGCCGAGGGTCTCGGGCTCGTCCGTCTCGCCGTCGCCGAGGTAGGCGTAGACCTTGCCGCTGCCCTCCGGCTTGAGGCCGCGCGCCTCGAGGTAACGGTTGAAGCGCGCCTGGTAGATCGACACGATCGGCGCCAGGCCCATCGACACCGTAGGGAACTCCCAGTAGTCGGGCATGAGCCAGGGGTGCGGGTACGACGACAGGCCCGGTTCGTCCTGCAGTTCGCGCCGGAAGTTGCGCAGACGCTCGGGCTCGAAGCGGCCCTCGAGGAACGAGCGCGCGTAGATGCCCGGGCTGGCGTGGCCCTGGAAGTAGACCTGGTCGGCGTCGGCACCCGCATCGCGGCCACGGAACACGTGGTTGAACGCGACCTCGTAGAGCGTCGCCGCGGACGCGTACGTGCTCAGGTGGCCGCCGATCCCGTCGGACGCCTTGTTGGCGCGTACCACCATCGACACGGCGTTCCAGCGGATCAAGGTCTTGATGCGACGCTCGAGCGCCCGGTCACCCGGGTACTCGGGTTGTTCGTCGGGGCCGATGGTGTTGATGTACGGCGTCGTCGAGCTGAACGGCACCTCGACGCCGTGCCGCTGCGCGTGCTGCTCGAGCCGCTCCAAGATCTCGGTCACGCGGTCGGCGCCGCCGCTCGCGAGCACGTACTCGAGCGACTCGAGCCACTCGCGCATCTCGACACGCTCGAGGCTGGTCAGTTGTTCTTCGCTCAACGCCGCTCGTTCCGTCGCTGTGGCCTTCACGCGGTCCTCCGCCACTGTGGTGTCCTCTCCCGCCGGGCGGCGGCGCGCACGGTGCGCGGCCGCGGCCGGCACGCATGCCAGTCACGCAGTCGACCGCGCCCCGCCGGCTGTGCCTCGAGGGCCTGCCGACACCGCGGTCGCGTAGCGCACCATGCTACCCCGTGCGCTCCGGCCGACGCGCCGGGGGCCACGACACGCCGTTCGTCGCGCGCCCCCGGATCCGACGGCGCCGTCGGCATGCTGCGTAAGCGCTTTCATAAAGGTACACGACACACGTCAGTCGCAACATACACGTGCTGTACGGCATTCGGCATGGGCATATTGACGCGCGCCGCCCACGTCGCGTAGGCTTACGGCACGACATCTCGTAAACGTTTACGCACGGGGGGGAGGCCATGCCGACACCATCGCGACGACGCCACGATCGACCGGACGAACCGGACACGACGACGCAGCGTCGCCGTGCCACCATCCACGACGTCGCCGATCACGCCGGCGTCTCGATCGGCACCGTCAGCCGCGCCCTCAACGACCGCCGCGGCGTCCACCCAGACACGCGCCGACGCGTCCTCGCGAGTGCCGCGGCCTTGGCCTACGACCCCGACAAGGCCGCTCGTGAGCTCTCCAACCGTCGCGCCGTCGACATCGCGCTCAGCGTGGCCCACGGCTACCGTCGCCTCACGCCGTTCTTCGGCCTGTTTCTGCAGCACCTCGCCGAGCGCCTCGCCACCGAAGGACTCCAGGTGCGCGAGGTCGCCAGCGGCAGCGACGGCCTCCCCGTGCGCGACGCCGACGCGTTCGTGCTCCTGGACGCGCACCCCGACGACCCCCGCATCGAGCACCTCACGCGCCTGGGGCGCGCGTTCGTCCTCGTCGGTCACGCACAGGACGTGCGCTGCGTCGCCGCGGACGACGAGGCCGGAGGCCGCATCGCGGCCGAGCACCTGCTGCGTCTCGGGCACGTCGACACCGTCCACCTCACGGCCGATCTGCACGCCCAGGCGTTCGCCGATCGGGCGCACGGTTTCGCCAGCGCGTTCGACGCGGCCGGCGCCGGCCAGGTGACGACGATCGTCGCCGACGACGCCTCCACGCTCGGCGGTTACCGCGCGATGCGCGCGCACCTCGAGCGCGGGGCGCGACCAGGCGCGGTGTTCGCCGCCACCGACGAGCTCGCCATCGGCTGCCTCACGGCTGCCGCCGACCTCGGCCTGCGCGTCCCGAGCGACCTCTCGGTCGTCGGCTTCGACGACCTGCCGGAGATCGGCGCGCGCCTGACGACCGTCCGTCAAGACATCGACCTGCTCGCACGAGAGACCGTCACGCTGCTGCACGAGGCCCTGGCGGGCGCCGCGGTACGCGCCGTGCGGTTGCCCGTCACCCTCGTCAGCCGCGGCACCACCGCCGAGAGGAGGACCCGTTAGCTCGACGCCAGCCCCGTCCCACCCGACGACGCACGGCCACACCACGCCACACCACCGCACACCACGGCACGAAGGAGACCACATGCGACGCATCCTCATCGGCACGCTCGTCCTCGCTCTCGTCGGCGGCGCCCTCGCGCAGCAGATCCGCATCATGGGCTACGGCGGTCAAGACCCGGCCATCTTGGTCCGGCTGCTCGACGACGTGATCGGCGCCGAACTCGCGGCCGAGGGCATCACCCTCACGTACGAACCACTCGAGGGCGACTTCAACGCCGCGCTCTTCAACGCCCTCTCGGCCGGCACCGCCGCCGACATCTTCTACATCCCCGTCGAGACCGCACCCGGCATCATCGCCACGGGCAAGGTCCTCGCGCTCGACGGCCTGATCGACACCGACGCCTTCATCGACA
>SLSM01000424.1 GCA_007130445.1 Trueperaceae bacterium
TCCGGTGCCTGGGTCGATGGCGATGTGGAGGGTATCGCCGTCGCGCAGCTTGCCGATGGGTCCGCCGGCGAGCGCTTCGGGGGAGACGTGTCCGATGCAGGCGCCGGTGGAGACGCCGGAGAAGCGGCCGTCGGTGATGACGGCGATGTCGTGGCCGTGTGTGAGGTGTTTGAGGGCGGAGGTGATCTGGTAGATCTCTTCCATGCCGGTGCCACTGGGTCCGACGCCGGCGAGGACCATGATGTCGCCGGGTCGGACGCTGCCGTTCTTGATCGCGGTGATGGCGGCGCGTTCGCTGGTGAAGACGCGTGCGGGTCCGCGCTTGCCGTAGCGGCCGTCGGGCTGTAGCACGGATGGGTCGATGGCGGTGCTCTTGGTGACGGCGCCGTCGGGTGCCAGGTTGCCGGTGGGGAACGAGAGCGTGCGTTGGAGGCCGAGTGCGGCGGAGCGCGTGGGGCTCAGGATGACGTCGTCGGGGGAGACGCCATCGAGTTCGGTCAGCGCGGCGCGGTAGGCCTGTCGGCGTTCGGAGGCCTCCCAGGCGTCCAGGACTTCGTCGAGGGTCGCGCCCGCGACCGTGCGCACGCCCACGTCGAGGAGTCCGAGGGCGCGTAGGTGCAGCATGACCTCGGGGACGCCGCCGGCGAGGAAGACCCGGACGGTGGGGTGGTCGACGGGGCCGTTGGGCAGCACGCTCACCAAGCGTGGGACGACCTGGTTGACGTCGGTCCAATCCTGCACGGTGGGTGGGGTGAGGCCGGCGGCGTGCGCGATGGCTGGGAGGTGGAGGAGCAGGTTGGTGGAGCCGCCGAAGGCGGCGTGGAGCACCATGGCGTTGCGGATCGCCGCCGGCGTGAGGATGTCTCCCACGGTGGTGCCGGCGAGTTCCATCTGGTGGACCGCGAGGACGGATCGACGGGCGACGTCGAGCCACACCGGCTGCCCCGATGGCGCCAGGGCGCTGTGAGGCACCGCCAGTCCGAGCGCTTCGGCGATGACCTGGGTGGTGGCGGCGGTGCCGAGGAACTGGCAGCCGCCGCCTGGACTGGCGCAGGCGCGGCAGCCGAGGTCGGAGGCCTCCTGGAGCGTGAGTTCGCCGTGGCTGAAGCGGGCGCCGATCGACTGGATCTTCGCTGCGTCCTCGCCGTGTGTGGGTGGCAAGGTCACCCCGCCGGGGAGCACGACGCCCGGCAGCGTGGTCGACGACGCCACCGCCATCAGCATCGCGGGGAGTCCCTTGTCGCACGTGGCGATGCCGAGCACGCCGCGGCGCCGCGGCAGCGAGCGGATGAGTCGCCGCAGCACTGTCGCGGCGTCGTTGCGGTAGGGCAGGCTGTCGAACATGCCGGTGGTGCCTTGTGTTCGCCCGTCGCAGGGATCGGAGCAGAACGCGGCGAACGGGATGTGTCCGAGTGCGGTGAGGTCGCGGGCGCACTCGCGCACGAGCGCGTCGAGCTCCCAGTGGCCGGTGTGGTACCCGAGCGCGACCGGCGTGCCGTCGGGGTCGCGCACACCTCCGGAGGTGCTCAGGATCAGGAACTGCTTGCTCAGGACCTCGCGGGCCTTCCAGCCCATGCCCACGTTCTGACTGAGGCCGAAGAGGTCGCCGCTGGGGCTGTCGCGGAGCAACTCCTCGGTGAGCGGCAGCGTGCCCTCGGGGCCGTCGGCGGTGCTGTGGACGTCGAAGCGCTCCGGGTGCATCCCCTCGATCAGGTCGCGGTGCAAGCGTCGTGTCACGATCTCAGCACCATAACGGATGCGCCGGGAGGCCACGCTCCCGATCGTGTCCCGTAGGCGAACGCCACGCTTGACGAACTCTCCGGCCCACAGGGGCGCACGCACCGGGTGTGCCGGTGCGTGCACTTCGGCGATGTCGATGACCGCCGTAGCGCCTCTGTTCGCTACGTCGGAGGAGGCGTCATGCGTCACCGATCATGGGTTACGGGTGGTCGTCGTGATCGGCGACCGGGATCATGATGTGCGCGTACGGCGTGTCGGCCCACATGATGTACGGACCGCCGTACTCGTGGTCGGTCGGAACGCCCGAGTAGTCGTGGTTGGGCATCAGGAGCATGATGTGCGGCCCGCTGGCATGCCAGGTGGGGTCGTCCTCGGGTCCCGTCGCGAACGGATCGACGTTGCCGGCGCCGCCATCGCCTGCCAGCATGTACGAGATCCCGATGCGGTCGATCTCGGGTGTCTCACCGGCCATGAAGGCCTCCAACCAACCCTGCCACACCTCGTCCATGCAGTTCGGGTCGCGAAGGCCCGCAGCCAACGCGCCTGGGCTCTAGGACACGCAGAGCCAGCCGTTGGTGCCTTCTCGAAGTACGTTCAACTCGGGTCCGTCGGGATACGCGACGATCGTGGCGTCTTGGGCGATCGATGGCGGCGCGGCGCTCATCGCGTCGGCGATCAACTCGTCCACGCCGTCCTGAGCGGACGCGACGACCACCAGGCCCGCACCGAGGGCAAGCAGCGCAGCCACGACGATTCCGAGCTTCGACGTCTTCTTCATCATTCATACACTCCTTCCGAAGAGGTCGTTGCGCATTGATCCAGTCCAACCACTTCCAAACCACTTCCACGCTCGCCGTACCGCTCCGACCGCCGTGAGGGCGACGAACGCAGAGGCGACCGCTCGGCGTCACCCGACACCGATCACCGGGGGCCTTCCGAGAGGAAGGCGAGCAGCTTCTCGGCCACGAGCTGGGGTGCGAGGAAGTCGGCCGAATGCGCCTGCCCCTCGAGCACCTCGATGCGTGCGTTCGGCACGGTCTCGGCCACCAGCCGGACGTCGGCCAGTAGGCTCTCGGGGCTCTCGCTCCCCTCGAGGAGGAGCGTCGGCACGGTCACGGTCGCGGCGCGTGAGGCGTCGAACAGGTCGGCCGGGTCGTTGCGCAGCTCCCGGGGCAAGGTAGGCGCCGCTGCCACGCGCGCATGCCAGGACGGCTGGGCGCGCATCGTGGCGATGTCCTCGTCGTCCAGCCCGAGCACGTCGCGGAAGAACGTCTCCACCAGAGCGTCGGCGTCGCCCGCGGCGAGGAGCGCGTCCAGCCGCTCGCTCAACGCCGGTGTGATCATGTCCTGAGCGTCGTAGATGCCGGGCTCGTACAGGGCCAGGCGGCGGATGTTCGTCGTGAGCGGCGCCGCACCCAACGCGAACGTGGCGCCGTTGGAGACCGCGTAGACGTTGACGGGTCGGCCGGAGGCCTCAGCTACGGCATCGACCACGGCAGCGACGTCCTCGAACTCCCGCTGGGGCGCATAGGTCGGTCCGTCGCCACTCGCGCCTCGGCCCCTGCGGTCCATGGCGTGGACGCTGAAGTGCGGCTCCAGATAGGGGAGTAGAGCACCCCAGCGGGTGTGGTCGCCGAGTCCGCCGTGGACCAGCACCAGCGGCGGTCCGTCGCCGCTGGAGAAGTAGCCGATCTCGGTTCCGTCGCGCGAGACGGTGGTGCTCGGCGTCGTTGCGTGTGGGTGGGTCATCGCATCGCTCCTCTCGGTCGCTTGGAGTCGAGGGGCGTCGCCGATGCTGATGCGGGGCGTCGGCGTGCACCCCATGCGGCCTCGGGGCACGCGTCGCGTACGGGCTGGCCCTGTACGCCGGTGCGCTGTCAGCGGCACCGTAGCCGCCGGTTCGACCGTCGTTGACGCAGGAGGAAACGCTCGTCGCGTGGCCATGGTGGCACATTGCGTCGCGCGCGGGTGTAGGCCGGCGGGGCGCTGCACGCCCGCGAGGTCGATCCGCCGGACGCCGCTGGACGTCGGAGCCCTGGGTATCCACATCGACGAGCGTCCGGCATGTCGACCTGCTCGAGGAGGCGGTGACGTCCTGCGTGACGTGAGGCGTTGGTGCCGTCGGCGCCGTGCGCCAAGAACGCTTTCGGAACCCCCTCCCCACTACGCTCGTGCCACGACGATGGGCCGGCACTCGACCGAGCGCTGGCCAGACTCGACTCGCTGGTCGGACCGGAACCCGCCACCGCCTGCACCTGCACAGTTCCAGACGGATCCAGCGCGGTCACGATCCGCTCCGGCGCCGGGAGAACGCGCGGAGGTGGCACGAGAACGGGAGGCAGACGACACGCCGACACTCCCCATGCATGCCCGTACCTGCGGGGCCACGGGCACTGCGCGGGACGGGAGGATGCGATGAAGGCGCTGCTGCTTGCCACCGCCATGGGCGTACTGGTCGCCACCTGGGGTACCGCTATCGCCGATGAGGCGCACACGACTCCGTACATGGCGATGGAAGTCCAGATCACTGGACAGGATTTCATCGGACTCGTCCCTGAGGGAATCCGCTTCGATGGTCACACCAAAGGTGTGGTCACCGATGGCCTCCTCGTCGGTGCCTCGCTGACAGCCGTCGACTACTTGCCGTACCGGCACGACGGTGTCGGCGTGGTCGACGTTCGCGGGTTCGGCGTGCATCCGGACGGCACGACGGCCGCCATGACGATGAAGGGCTTCCTTGGTGAACCCATGCCGGGGATGATCGAAGCGATGCTCGATCCCGCGTTCGAGCCCCCGGACGTCGACTTCCAGATCCACGGGGCGGCGTGGTTCCAGACCATGGCGACGCAGTACGCCTTCCTGAACCACACCGTGTTCGGTTGCGCCGGGACCATCAACTCGGCCGAAGGCGGGGTGAGGATCACCTGCCGGTCGCTTGCCCCGTAGGTGCCCGCCCGACGGGAGCGTCGTGTGCTCTCCCTGGGCCTCGGACTGAAGCCGCTGACCCGCGTCGAGCCAGCGACTGTGCACGCGCTCGAGGATGCGCACGTCACCACGCTGGACGAGCGACGAGAGGTGCTCGTCCAGCGCGAACGGCTGACAGGTGAGCGGCACGGCGCACCCTGATCGATGGAGCGTCGCCGGGCGCTAGCCAGCCGCACCGGCCGCCAGCGCCTCGAGGTAGTCGCGACTCGCGAGCACCGCCTCGTCGCCGGCGATCTCTAGCGTGGTGTACCCATCGAACCCGGCTGCCTGCAGCGCCCTGAAGGTCCCTTCGATGTCGACCACGCCCTGGCCGAGCGGGATGACTGCCATGCCGGTCCCGTAGACGCTGCCGCGCTTGGCTTCGAGGTCGGCCGGCATGTCCTTCCAGTGCACGTGCTTGATCTGGGGGCCGAGGCGCCGAACCATCTCGACCGGGTCGCCGCCGCCGAGCCACAGGTTGCCGGTGTCGAGGTTGATGCCGAGCGCGGGGGAGTTACAGAGCTCGAGCAGGTGCTCCATGTGGTCGACCGAGTCGGTGTAGCGGCCGTGCGGCTCGAGCAGGATCTGGACGCCGTGGTCTGCGGCGACGCGCAGCGGCTCGTGGAGCTTCTCACGGATCGTGAAGAGCGCCTCGCGCTCGCTGAGGCCGTGGCCGAAGTCGGTCTTGGGGTCGCCCTCGGTGGTGATCACGTGCTGCACGCCAATGGCCGCGGCCGCGCGTACGGCCTTGATGATCTGTGCGGTGCCGTAGCGCCAGGGGGCGCTGGCGTCGAGCAGGTTGGCGTGGGCGCAATAGCTGGTGATCGTGAGCCCGTGGCGCTCGAACTGGCGCTTCAGGTCGAACGGGTTGGCGTCGAGGCTTGCGAGCGCGGTGAAGCCGAACTCGGTGCCGAGGCAGGCGCCGTCGCTGTTGTCGGTCACGTCGGCGTAGGCGAAGCCGAGGCCTGCGATGCGCCCCAACTGGTGATCGAGGAGCGAGAAGGGATCGATGAGCGCGAAACAACCGATCTTCATGACGGCTTCCTGTCTCGGGGGCGGCGGTCCGCCCCACGCGTGGCGGCCGCAGCGGTGCCCGCGAGCGGCCCGGTGGTGGATCGACGCTGTCGTGCCCTCCTTCCCGGCGGCGGCGCGAGGCGGTGCGCGATGAGGTCGTCAAGCGGCGTGCCTGACGCGAATCGGGGCGCGCCGGGCGCGACGGACGGTTCGCTCCATCGTGTGCACGGGGTGTTCGTGGTCGCCAAGAGGCAGATGTCGCACGGAGATTGGTTCGGTTGTGACGCGCGCCTGCGTGGACGTCGACGCGATCCTCGCCGCTCGCGACGCCGAGCGGCGGTGAGCACCGACTCGCCGGCGCCACTGGTCGTCGACGCGTCAGGCGCCGTGTCATCGGACGGCGCCACGCTGGTGCACGCCGACGTGCTCGCGCATCGCACTCCCGAGCGCTACCCGGGCCAGCGTGTGGCCGTCGTCGACGGCGGCGGATACGCGCTCCTCGTGCCCTACGTCGAGGCCGACGACCATCTGTACCTGAAGACGGTCATCCCGAGCCGTAAGGCGACGCGAACCTACCTGGGAGGCATGGATGATGGCTGATCGCCAGTTCGACGCGTACGAGGCCGACGTCCTGCAGGCGTACGAAGCGGACGAGTTCGCCTCCGTCCTCGACGAAGCCGGACGCGTCCGGCTCCGCGCCGCCACCCGGGTGACCGGCGCGAAGGTCCGGCGCGTGAACATCCGCCTGTCGTCATCAGACGTGCGCGACATCCAGGCGCTCGCACTGCGCGAGTGGATTCCGTACCAGACGCTGATCTCGAGCATCCTGCACGATGTCGTGAGCGGACGCCTGGTCGAGCGGGGATAGGCACACACCGCTCGCGGGTCGCGATCGGGCGCCACGGTCGAGGTTCCAGGACCGTGTTCGGGCGTTCGGCGCGCGTTCGACAGCGTATGTGGCTCGTTCGTGAGCGTCCGGCTGCAGGTCCTTGACGAATGTCGCATACCGGGGTATGTTGAGAGACATAAGGCAAGAACACGCGCGGCGCCCGGTGGGCGCCGTCTCCGTTGTCCCCACGGGCGTCCACCCGGCCACCGACCGCGAGCCTACGACTCGGTTGGTACTCGCTTGTGCGGCCGATGGCGGTGAACGGATGCGCTGGTGCGCCCAAGGCTGCGTGTTCACGGCGCGTTGACGGACGTGTGGCGCCGCCCCATCGTGAGGCGACGCAATGCAACGGCGGCAGGGGTCGAGGGGGCAGGGGCACGCGAGCAGTGCGTTGCGCGCCCACCGAGGGTGACAACGACGTCCGCCGGAGCGTTCGGCTCCTCGGAGCGTACGACCTGCGGATCGACGATAGGCGCGTCCCACCGCGTTCGCTGGGCAGCCGCAAGCGGCGGCAGTTGCTCGAGCTCCTGCCCAGATGCGGAGCGGCTCATCGCGCAGGCCGAGCGACGTCTCGACCACGACGAACCGTTCGTCGCGCGTGTGGCCGCAGAGCGCGCCGTCGCCCTCGAACCGGTCGACGAGAAGGCCGGTCGCGCGGCCGGCGATCAGCCGAACAGGTCCGCCACGCTCACCACTTGACGAGGCGGGCCAGCCTGCACGCCGTCACGCAGCGAGCGCGCCCTCCCGTGCCGCCTCCTCTCGAAGCCTGGCCAGCCGCGCCTGCTGCTTACGGCACCCAGAACTCGGGTGGCCCCAGTTGGTCGACGCAGGAGGTGTCGGGCGTCATCCAGGGGTCCGCCAGGAACGCCAGGGCGATCTGGGTGGGGCAGGGGCGGATGTCGACGGTGCCGTGGCCCATGTCGGGGAAGACGACGTGGGTGCTGACCAGCAGGTAGGTGGCGGCCTCGTCGCCCCACGAGGGCGGGGTGATGGGGTCGTAAGCGCCGGACAAGAGCAGGGTGGGGATGTCGCTGACGACCGGCTCGTTCTCGATGGCGTCGGCGGCCGGTACGTCCCAGATGGCACAGTCCGCGAACTGACCGATCACGCCGTCGGTGAGCGCGCGCAGCTGTTCCGGTATGTCATGCGCCCAGGCGATGGCGAGGTCGAGGTCGTTGAAGGGCACTTCCTCGATACACTCGACGCTGGCGAACATGCCTTCGGCGTCGTCGTCGACGTCGCCGGCGGCCTCGGCGATGAGGGCGTCGTATGTCTCGTCGTCGAGCGTGTCGAGGAAAGCGTCGAGGTCTTCGAGGTCGTCGAGGCCGGCCAGCCACAGCAGCCGCTCGTCGAGTGCGTCCCAGTACGCGTCGGAGTCGTGGTGGCTGAAGCCGGCGGGGATCCGGTCCTGGGCGTCGAACCAGGCGTCGATGTCGCGGGAAGCCGCCGCGGCGATGATGGAGGGAAGGTGGGGGATGGCGTTGGTGTCGTAGAGGAGCTGGAAGAGGTCGTTCACCACGTCGTTGCTGGTGATCGCGGTGCCGTCGTCGTCGACCATGGGTGAGGTGTCGAGGGCGTCGACCATCGCGAAGAAGGTCGCCCAAAGGTCGGGGTACGCGGCGTCGCACCAATCGTCGGCCGTGCAGTCGTCGAAGAGGCGCTCGAAGGCGAGGTAGCCGTTCCAGGCCTGCTCGTCGTAACCGTTGACGTGTGGCGGGTAGACGCCGTCGAGGATCACGGACGTGATCCGCTCGGGATGGTCGCGCATGACCGTCAGCGCCAGCCGGGTGCCGTAGGAGACGCCGTACAGCGTCGCCGCCTCGATCTCGAGGACTTCGAGGAGGTCGGCGACGTCGCTGGCGTTCTCGCGGCTGTTGTACGCACGCAGGTCGATGCCGGCGCCGGTCAGGCGGTCGCGGCAGGCGCGGAGCGGATCGTCGACGTCGTCGGCGAGGGACTCGGGGCAGTCGAGCGAGGGCGTGCTGTAGCCGGTGCCGCGCTGATCGAACACGAGGATGTGGCTGTGCAGTCGCAGGGCGGAGCGGGTCCAGACGTCGGGAACGTTCATCACCGCGGATCCACCGGGTCCGCCCTCGAGGTACACGATCGGGGCCGCAGGCTCGCTCGCGTGGCTGACGAGGATGGCGACCTGCAGGCTGAGCGTCGGGCCCGAGCGGTGTGCGCGGTTCTCTGGCACGATCAGGCGGCCGCAGAACACCGTCTCCCCCTCGACCTCCGGGGCGATGACCAGGAACGGGCAGGAGCCCTCCTCGAAGCGCGGCGTCTGCGCGAGGGCGTGCGAGGCGAGGAGGGATGTGAACAGGAGGGCAATACCGAGCGAGAACCGGGGTCGAGCCAATGCGCCGATGCTGAGCATGATCACACGCCTCCGGACCGTCCGCTCTCGATGGCAAGGAGCCGCTGCGACCGCCCGCGGGCCGGCCACTCGTCGGTCGCCGTCCCACGGATTGGAAGTCAAGGCACAGCGTCCTCTGAGCCCGGCCAATGGGCATCCTACACCCCGATGGCGTTCGGAGCCCGCCGAGGCCGTCGAGAAGGGGCCTCGGCTATGGACCAAGGTTCGCCACCTGCGGAGCCTCTCGTCCGCTCCGCCTCGAGTCCGAACTCGTGGCGTACGGGCCCGGTCGGGAGTCCATGGGAACGTCGCCGGCTCGGGCAGGGTCGCGGCGTCGCCTGCGAGCCTCAGGTCGGCCCCTCGGTACGGCGAACGGCACCCCTACGTGGTGGGCGCCAGCCCCCGCCGCAGCAGCTCGACGAGCTCGTCGAGGACCGCCATGATGTCGTCGTCGGGCACCGGCGATCCGCTGCCGTGCCGCACGGCGTCGACGAACGAGAAGGCAAACCGCTCCGACAGGTAGTCGCGCAGCGAGACCGAGAGCTGGTAGAGCGCGAACACGGCGAAGTCGACGTCGAGCTCGGCTCGGAGATCGCCCGAGCGGATGCCGGTGTCGACCAGGCCACGCACGTAGCGGTACGAGGCGGCCTTCAGCTGCGCCGACACCGCGCGGGTCTCGGGCCCAGTCGGCTCGTAGGTGACGTTGTACAGCAGTCTGGCCAGACGTGGGTGGGTGAAGTCGAAGCGCGCGCCGTGGAACACCGTGAGCCGGAAGCGCTCGAAGAAACCGCCCGCGTCGGCAGGCAGCGAACCGTCGATGAAGCCGAACTTGCGCTCCGCCGCGAGCGTGACCAGGTAGAGGTAGAGGTCCTGCTTGCCGTCGAAGTACTGGTAGACGCTCCCCTTGGCGATGCCGGCCATGCGGGCGATCCGACTCACCGACGCCGTGCGGTAGTCGTGGACCGCGAACTCGTCGAGGGCCGCGGCGGTGAAGCGCTCGCGCTTGTCGCTGGGCAGGTTCTGGAAGGTGGCCTTGGGCATCGCTCGAACTCCTCATGACCGCGTGGTCACATGGTAGCGCGTTCGTGGGGGCGACGCCAGGGTGCACGCCGTTCGGCAAAGCGCTCGCGAGTGTCGAACGTCCCGACGACGATCGGTTATGATGACTCGACGGTCATATGACCGTGCGGTCACACAGGGCGGGCGGTGGCGTAGCCGACGAGGAGGCATGGCGATGATGCTGGTAAAGGCGTTCGCGGCGCTGTTGGCGGTGGCGGTCTTGGCCACGAGCGTTCTGATGTACGTCATGGGCGGGCGTTTCCAATCGGTAGAGGCGCGCGCGTACGGCGGCGCGCGGCGCCCCTGGTGGTTCGTCGCTGCCCTCATCGCCTATGCGGTGCTCTACCTCGCGGCGCTGGTCGCGTTCGTCATGGCTCCGGAGCGGAGCTGGGCGGCCTGGGTGCTGATGGTGGTCATCCCGGTCGCGGCCGCGCTCAAGGGTGGACTGGTGCTCCTCAACCCCAAGGGGCAGGCGGTCGTGACGTCGATCGAGGGCGACGCAGCGTGGCGTCGCATCGCGCTCTCGAGGGCCGTGCTCGTCCCGATCTTCGTGTTGCTCGCGTACTACGCCTGAGGAGGGGAGGCTCCACGTGTACTTCAAGGTGCTCGCTCTCGTGTTCGGACTCGCCGCCATGCTGAAGCCGCTCTACATGCACGTGCTGCCGTGGGACGAGCAGGCGTTCCTCGCCAAGACCTACACGCAGCGGCGCCCTCCCTGGGTGGTCCCGGTCGCCCTGCTCGGGCTCGCGCTGGTGGCGCTCACCTGGTACGTCCACTTCACGACGGACGTGCCGTACTCACTCGTCATCACGATCCTCTTCTCGCTCACCGCGATCAAGGGGCTCGCGCTGCTGCTCGACTACGAGCGCTTCCAGCGCTGGGTGGCCGGGATGCTCGCCAAGGACCGGGGCCGTCAGGTCGTGCTGGTCGACGTCGCGGCGGGCGTGTTCGGCCTGGGGGTCGTGCTGTTGGCGGTGTTCGTGTACTGACGGTGGCCGGAAGGAGCTGGCTTCGACGGCCCGTCGTGATGGCCGTTCGACGCCCCCCGCTGGCCGTCCTCCGCGCGGTCGAGGGTGTATGGAGCTCGTTCGCCAGGCTTCGGCTGCAGGTCCTTGACGAATGTCGCATACCGGGGTATGTTCAAAGACGTCAAGCATGAGCACGCGCGGCGCCCAGTGGGCGCCGTTCTCGTTGGACCGATCCGCAGCTGTGCGTGAAGGTGATTCGTGGCTGTCGAGGCTGCACGTCGGTGCGCCGATCTCGCTCGCACCGTGCCCCCGTTCCAACGGTAGGAGCCCACCGATGACCACGTTCACCCCGATCCACCACTGGCACGAGGCCGTCGCGTTCGCCGTCGAGCACCACGGTGACGACCTCCGCAAGGGCACGCGCGTCCCGTACGTCACCCACGTGATGGCCGTGGCCGAGACGCTCGCGTACCACTACCCGGAGCGCGACGAGCTCATCGTCGCCGGGCTGCTGCACGACGTGGTCGAGGACACGGCGGCCACGTTCGCGATGGTCGAGGCGCGTTTCGGGGCGGCTGTCGCGACCCTGGTCCGCGCGGTGTCGAAGGACGACCACGCGATGGTCGCCGCCGACGGCCGACCGCTACCGCCGCAGCCGCGCTCGCCTCGGGGCGTCCGCGACCTGTGGCGTCGCCGGCGCGCGTTCATGCTGTCGCACGTGCGCGGGCCGGACGTGCCGCCCGACGTGCTGCGCCTCAAGGCCGCCGATGCCCTCGCGAACCTGCAGACGATAGCGCGCGATCTCGCCAACCCAGCGGTGGGGGAGGGCGTGTGGGACCGTTTCAAGGTGGGGCGCGACGAGGGCCTGTGGTTCTACGGGGAGGTCGCGGCGGCGGTGGGGGCGGGGATCGGCGATGAGCCGTTGGCGGTCGCGCTGAAGCGGGCGCTCGCGTCGGTGCGAGGGTAGGCGGCGCGCGGGCGTCAGCGGCTCGAACCGCAGGCCGTCCCGCGCGCAGAGGACACCTCTTTCGTCTCAGCGGTACTCGCTGACCGTGATCCGGAGCACGCCGTCGTCGTCGCTCGCGATGGTGTCCGCGATGCGGAACGAGATCCCTTGGCCCGCCCCGACGATCTCGTACGTGTACGTGTGGTCGGCGTCGAAGCCAGCCGTCGCCGGGGGACGTGGGTGAACGTCGCGCCGCCGTCGAGGCTCATGACGAAGAACTGGGTGTCGATCGGCACGGCGTCGTCGGTGCTGCAGCGGGGTTCGCCGACCGGGACGGCGAACCACGTGTTCGCGTCGAACATCACGAGTCCGTTCGCGCGACCGGGCGAGGGGAACAGCGGCGCGTCGGACGGTTCCCCCTTGCACCACCCAGGGTTGGTGACGCGGCAATCCCACACTGAGAACGTGCCCTGGACCTCGATGACGTAATCGGCCCCGTCTTCGAGGACGGGCCCCGTGACGGTGGGCGGTCCGAACGCAGTGTTGCTGTCGAGGTCGACGGTCGCGATCTCCGTCAGGACGCGGGGATCATCGTCGGGCGACGACGGCGTCGAGCAGCCGGCGAGCGTGAGGGCAGCCGCGACGAGGGCGGACACGAGGTACTGCGGTCGATGCATGAGGCCTCCGGGGGCCGTGGTGAGCCTGACGCGGCGTTCGCGTCACACCGGCCCGACGTGAGTGTCCACGTCGTGGCGTTGTGCGGTCGTGACACGCCCATCGCACGTGTCGCCGCACGCGCGTGCGCGCCGCCTCCGCGGACACCCGCGGTACGCTGCCCTCACCGTTGGAGGTACGCGTGAGGATCGGCCACACGCCTCGATCGCTGCCCGCCTCGCCCCGTCGGCGCCGCGTCGGCCGCATCGCGGCGATCGTGGTGCTCGCGCTTGCGCTCGTCGCCGCGATCACGTTCGCGGCCATCCCGCCCCTCGTGACGGGGCCGATGATCCGGGGCCCGATCGCGTTCGCCACGACCTACGCCGCCGAGGACGTCGATCTCGCGCCCGAGCGCGTGACGCTCGTGACCAACGATGGCCTGGAGCTGGCCGCGCACTGGGTGCACGTGCGCGAGCCGGCCGCCGTGGTGATCTTCGTGTCGGGGACGCACGGACCTTCGGTCACGGCGTTCTTCGGCCACGCGGCGATGCTGGCCGAGGAGGGCTACGCCTCGCTGCTGGTCGAGCTGCGGGCGCGGGGCGAGAGCCAGGGCGAGCGCATTGGGCTGGCGTACGAGGAGGTGCAGGATCTGCGGGCGGGTGTGGCGCACGTGCAGACCCGCCTCGAGTACGTGGGGGTCCCGATCGTCGCCTACGGCTTGTCGTTGGGTGGCGCCACCGCCATCAACGCGGCGGGTGTGACTCCCGCGATCGACGGCGTCGTGAGCCTGTCCGCGTTCTCGTCGTGGAGCGAGGTGTTCGTCGACTCCATGGGGTTGCCCGAGCCGTTCGCCACGGTGCAGCGCGCGTTCGTCGAGCTCTACCTGGGGTTCACGTACGGCTTCGACCGGCGCGACCTGGTGCCGCGGCGGCAGATCGAGCGGCTCGGCTCGCGCCCGGCGCTGCTGATCCACTCGCGCAGCGACTCGCAGGTGCCGTTCGCGAGCTTCGAGCGCCTCGTGGAGCGCGCGCCCGCGCACGTCGAGACGTGGGTCCGCGACGGCGACGCGCACCTTGTGGTGACCGACGGGAGCTTCCTGCGGCCTTGGGAGGACGGTGAGTACGCCGACGTGGTGCTGGGTTTCCTGGGGCGGCACTTCGGGCGCTGACGCGTGCCTCGGCGACGTGCTCCTACACCCGGATGACGTGGAGCGATGGCACGCCGTCGAAGTCGGCGTCCTGTGTCACGACGGGTACGTCGAGAGCGATGGCCGTCGCGGCGATCCA
>SLSM01000019.1 GCA_007130445.1 Trueperaceae bacterium
CCGCGCCGCCAGGGCGACGTCGGCGCCGGCGTGCGCCAGCGCGAGCGCCATGCCGAGTCCGAGGCCGCGACCCCCGCCGGTCACGAGGGCGACGCGCCCGTCGATCCGCAGGCTCGGCATGACGAACTCGTCGTCGGCGGGTCGCCGTCGCGCTTCGTTCGCGTTCATGGGCGTCGACACGTGCTCGAGCTCCAGCCGCAGCGTCGCTGCTTCGCGCTCTCCATACGGAGCATCCTACGGTGGCTCGTCCCCTTCAGCCGCGTGTTGCATCGCCATCGACGTCGAACGCTCGGCCGACCGCGCCGTGCGACGCCGCGAACGACGGCCGCGCCCGAAGACGGTCGAGCCACGATCGCAGCCGCGGGAACGCCTCCCACGACGGCGGGAGCCCGAAGCGCCCGTACCCCTGCAACCAGGCGAACACGCTCAGGTCGGCGGCTCCGAAGCCGCCGACCAACCAGCCATCGCCGGCCTCCAGGGCCCGCTCGACGCGCTCCAGGAGCACCATGCCCTCCGCCTTCAGGCGGGCGACGGTCGCCTCGTCGGCGCCGCCCTCGGGCGGCTCGATCAGCATCGGGAGCTGGTACCGACAGGCCCGCGAGCACGCCGCAACGGTGCGACACGCCACGACCACGCACGACCTCCGGGCCGCCCACGACGAAGGCCGGCTGGCCGTCGTGCTGGCGTTCCAGAACACCAGCCCGTTCGGCGACGACCTCGACACGGTCGAGCTCTTCCACCGGCTCGGTGTCCGCGCGGCCGTGCTGGCGTACAACCAGGCGGAGCTCGCCGGTGACGGCTGCATGGAGCCCCGCGACGCCGGTCTGTCCGCCTTCGGGCAGCGCCTGGTCGCCGAGATGAACCGGGTCGGCATGCTGATCGACGTCTCACACTGCGGCGTTCGGACCTCGCTGGAGGCGATCGACGCGTCGGCTGCACCCGTCGCCTTCACCCACACGGGCGCGAAGGGCATCTACGACCACCCGCGCAACGTTTCCGACGAGCAGCTGCGCGCCGTGGCCGAGCGTGGAGGCTTCGTCGGGATCAACGCGCTGCCGGTATTCCTGCGCGCCGGCACAGCGTCACCCGACATCGACGACGTGGTCGACCACCTCGAGTACGTGGCGGAGCGCATCGGGATCGAGCACGTCGGTCTCGGCCTCGACTTCTCCCAACCACCCGATCAGCCGGGCATCAGCCCCGAACGCTACGCGATGCTCACCCGCCAGGGCGTGTGGACCGAGGCCACCCTGCCACCGCCCCCGTGGCGCTACCCGCTCGCGTCAGCCGCGGAGGCACCGAGGCTGACACGGCGCCTGCTGGAGCGGGGCTTCGCCGAGTCGGATGTGATCGGCGTGCTCGGCGGCAACGTCATGCGCGTTCTTCAGCGCGTCTGGGCCGACTGAGCGGCTCGCCGTCCGCGCCCCACCGGCTCGCTAGCGCGGCACCGCGCCGTCCGGCAACGGGCTCACGTAGCGCCTGCCGGCCGTGCTGCGCGCGAACTCCTCGCGCGCTGCGCGCAGCGCCTCGGGGTTCGTCATGAGCTCGAGCCCGGTGAGCGCCATGGTGCGGCCGGCGAAGTCCATGCCGCGGAAGCCCACGGGCGAGCCCGAGGCGGCGACGATCTGCCACGAGTGCCCCGGCGCACCGATCGGCATGCAACAGGTGAGCACGTTACCGGTCGGTGTGATCTGGCTGACGTCGCCGACCTCGGTCGAGCCGTACCTCGCACTGAAGGTCTCGCTGGGCCGGATGACGCTGCGGCACAGGACGTCGCCGATGTCGTCGGCCGTCGTGCCGGCGGCGGCGAGCCGGAGCGCATCGTGCCGCGCCGCATCGACGGCCTCGGTCTCGAGCGATCCCTGTAGCGAGCGCGCGAAGGCCTCCTCCTCGTCGCTGAAGGCGGGGCCGCCCAGCCGCTCCATCACCTCGAGCATGATGCCGCTGATCGCCTCGTTGGCGAGCAGCTCGGAGCAGCCGGTCAGGAACTCGACCTCGAAGCTGGTGCCGCTCATGAGCGCAGCGCCCTCGGCGCAGTCGAGGACGCGGCGGTAGATCGACTCGACCTGGTCGCGCCGCGGCGCCCGCACGAAGTACCAGATCGTCGCCTCGGGTGGGACCACGTTCGGCGCGCGGCCGCCGTCGCTGATGACGCTGTGGATCCGCGCCTCCTGGATGACGTGCTCGCGCAGGTAGTTGACGCCGACGTCCATGAGCACGGCCCCGTCGAGCGCGCTGCGGCCGTTGTGCGGGTCGCCCGCGCCGTGCGCGGCGACGCCGCGGAAGTGGACCTTGAAGGAGTACATGGCGAGGGTGCTGCTGTTCGCCCACACCGCGTTCACGGAGCTGGGATGCCACGTGAGCGCCGCGTCGAGGTCGTCGAAGACGCCGTCGCGGGCCATGAAGGTCTTCCCGGTAAGCGTCTCCTCCGCGGGGCAGCCGTAGTAGCGCACGGTCCCCGGCACCTCCGCCTCGACCAGCGCGGCGTCGAGCGCGAGCGCGGCGGCCAGGGTCGCGACGCCGTAGAGGTTGGGGCCGCAGCCGTGCCCAGGGCCGCCCGGGACGAGCTCCCGGCGCTCAGGCGTGGCGTCCTGCGAGAGACCGGGGAGCGCGTCGTACTCGCCCAGGATGCCGATGACGGGTGCGCCGGTCCCCTTCGTGGCGACGAAGGCCGTCTCCATGCCGCCGGCTCCCCACTCGACCGAGAAGCCGCTCGCCTCGAGCTCGTCGGCGATCCGGCGCGATGCGTAACGCTCCTGCAGCGCGGTCTCGGGGCGCTCCCAGATGGCTCGCGCCAGGGCCGCGAAGTGATCAAAACGATCGTCGAGGTAGGCGAGGATCGTGCGCTCGGGGTTCATGGTCGCCTACGGTACGCGATGGGCCGCGTGCGAACCCGCCACGAGACGGCGCCCGGCAGCAGCGGCGCCATCGACCCCGATGACGCTGAAGACGGTGTCCCGTGCCTCTACGTGGCCGTACCCGCCCACCGCACGTCACCGAAGCTCGAAGAGGTTCGGCCGTACCGCAGCAGTGTCTGCGTTTCGTCGTGCTCTCTCGTCCTCGGTCGTGCTCGTGCGTCCTCGGTCGTGCTGGTGCGTTCTCGATCGTACTCGTGCGTCCTAGATCGCCGCCGGCATGACGACCGCCCATCCTTCCGATCGCGCTCGCGAGCGCCGCGGAGGTCTCTGCGCGGGCGTCGCGCGCCTTCACGCCCCGGTCCCTTCACCGAACCCGACCTCGAAGCGCCGATCGCACGCATCACACGTGCCAACGAAGCCATGGGGCCCGACGGCCAGGCGAACCTCCTCCCCGCAACCGTCACACGACACACCAACGGCCGTGTTCGTCTTGCACGACCTGCACTTCGCGTACGGGCCGTACCGCCCGGGCAACGCCTCGAGATCCGTACCACCGCAGCGCTTGCACGAGACGGTCGACCGCACCGGACCCGCATCGGGCGCGGCCGCGTGTGCGGCGGTGCGTGTCGGCACCCCAGACGCATCGGTTGCCGGCGGCTCGGCGTGCGTGTCGGTCGATCGGGTCCTCAGGAAGTGCCCGATCCGGAGCAACTCGTTCGCGTTGAAGTCGCGTGGCGCCTTCGCGAACGCGGGCAGGTTCGGGTTGAGGAAGCGCACGTCGTTCCGATACGACGCCACCAGCTCCTCGATCGCCTTGGGGATGGCGTCGGCCTTCATGACCCGCGGCGCCTGCCCCCG
>SLSM01000329.1 GCA_007130445.1 Trueperaceae bacterium
CGCCGCATCGCGGCCGGGGCGCGCTGGCAGCGCCTGCGCCGTGAGGCCGAGGCCGTCGGAGCGGACGGGCTCGCCACGGCACTGCAGGCCGGCGACGCGCGCGCGAGCGATCTCGCGCAGCGTGTGCAGCGCGGGATCGAGGCCGCCTGGCTCGAGCACGCACACCGCGAGCAGCCCGCGCTCGCCGCCTTCGACGGGCGCGCGCACGACGCGACCGCCGCCGAGTTCGCAGCGCTCGACGCCGCCCAGGCGGCCGTGCACCGCTCGCTGCTCGCCGCCGCCCACCACGAGGGCATTCCGCAGATGCACGGGCACGGCCAGGTCGGCGTGCTGCTGCAGGAGTTCAACAAGCGCCGCCGGCACCGAAGCGTGCGGCGGCTGATGGAGGAGGCCGGCGACGCGGTCCAGGCCATCAAGCCGCTGTTCCTGATGTCGCCGCTGTCGGTCGCCACGTTTCTCCCGCCGGGGCGCCTGGCGTTCGACCTGGTCGTCTTCGACGAGGCGTCGCAGGTGCGCCCCGCCGACGCGCTGGGCGCGCTGTTGCGGGCGCGGCGCGCGGTGGTCGTGGGCGACGACCGGCAGCTGCCGCCGACGACCTTCTTCGACGCGCTGCTCGAGGAGAGCGACCCGGACGACGAGGCCGTCATCGCCGACGTCGAGAGCGTGCTCGGCCTCTTCGGCGCCCGCGGTGCGCCACAGGCGTGGCTGGCGTGGCACTACCGCTCTCGTCACGAGTCGCTGATCGCGGTGTCGAACCGCGAGTTCTACGACGGCCGCCTCATGCTGTTCCCGAGCCCAGACGTCGACCGCAGCGACGCCGGGGTGGTGCTCCAGCACCTGCCCGACGCGGTCTACGACCGCGGACGCAGCCGGACGAACGCCATCGAGGCGCGCGCGGTCGCCGAGGCGGTCCAGTCGCATGCCCATCACCGGCCCGAGCGGACGCTGGGCGTGGCCACCTTCGCCTCGCCGCAGGCCGAGGCGATCGAGCTCGAAGTGGAACGCCTCGCGAGCGACGACCCGGTGCTGCAGGCGTTCCTGCAGTCGCACCCGCTCGAGCCCTTCTTCGTCAAACCACTCGAGACCGTGCAGGGTGACGAGCGCGACGAGATCGTGGTCTCGGTCGGCTACGGCCGCGACGCCGAGGGGCGCCTCACCTACCAGTTCGGGCCCCTGAACCAGGCCGGCGGCGAGCGGCGGCTGAACGTGCTCGTCACCCGCGCGCGCTGGCGCACCACGGTGTTCAGCGGCGTCACCGACGAGGATCTCGACCCCACGCGCTGCACGTCCTTCGGCCTGCGCGCGCTGCGGACGTACCTGGCGTTCGCGCGCACGGGCGTGCTCGAAGGGACCCTGGTGGGCGCGCGCGACGACGAGGCGACCTTCGAGGAGGCCGTCGCACGCGCCCTCGAGGCGCGCGGCCACCTGGTGCGGCGTCAGGTGGGCCAGGCCGGCTCCTTCGTCGACCTCGCGCTCGCCGACCCTCGCCACCCCGGACGGATGCTGCTCGGGATCGAGTTCGACGGCGCCACGTACCGCGCCGCCCGCGCCGCCCGGGACCGCGACCGGCTGCGACAGGGCGTGCTCGAGGGGCTCGGCTGGACCATCCACCGCATCTGGAGCACGGACTGGTGGCGCGATCCCGAGGGCTGCCTGGCGCGGGTCGAGGCCGCCTTCGCGGCCGCGGCCGCGAAGGCCGGCGCGCCTGGTGCCCACGCGTCCGACGCCCACACCCACGGGCGTGCCGCCCCACCCGCACCGCCGGCCGGCCTACCGCTGCGCGCCGTCGATCGCGAGTCGTCACGCCTGTGGGACGACGACGTGCTGCGCTTCACTCCGTACCGGCGCGCCACGTTGGCACCGATCGCCTTCGATGGCGCCACGCTATCGCGAGCGCCCACCGCCGAGGTGGTGGGCTGGTTGGAGCGCGTGGTCGAGGTCGAGGGGCCGGTGCACGTCGAGGACGCGTTCCGCAGGGTGATGGAGGCCTCGCCTGCGGCTCGCATGGGGAGCCGGATCCGTGAACGCCTCGAGCACGGGCTGTCCGCCGGTCTGCGCGGCGGGCGCTTCGCCCGCATCGGCGACGCGCTCGTCGCAGCGGACTTCGAAGAGCTGGCCTGCGAGCCGCGCGATCGCTCCGAACTCGACCCGCGCGAGCGCGACTTCGCGCGCGTGCCGCTGATCGAGCTCGACGCCGCCATCGCGGCGGTGGCGCGCGCCAGCCACGGCATCGCCGTGGACGACGTGGCCAGCGCGGTGGTGCGGCTGCTCGGCTTCGGCCGCGCGACCGAGGGCGTCCAGGCGGCCGTAGCCGCCCGGATCGAGCGCCTGCTCGAGCACGGCGCGCTGGTGCGCGGTGTGCGGGGCGAGGTGCGGGTGGGATAGGGCCGTGGGCAGGCACCGCGGTGAGGCTCGTCCCCGGCCCGACCGGGGTCCTGGCGACACGATCGCGATCGGGGCGCGATGCCGGCGTGACGCGGTAGCCTTCCGACACGAGACGACCCGTGCGGCGAGCGCGTGTCGATGGCTGACGCGCCATGGACGCATCGATCGCGCGGACCAGGAGGCCGAGCATGGACAACGGCGCACGACCGACGCTCGTCGACGACATCGTCACGCTCACCGAGACGATCGGTCCGACCGGGTACGAAGACCCGATCCAGGACTGGTTGGAGGCGCGGTGGTCGGCGGCCGGCTGCGCCACGTACCGCAGCCGGATCGGCAACCTGTTCGCGCGCGTCGGCGGCACCGGCCCGAAGCTCCTGATTGCCGCCCACGCCGACGAGATCAGCCTGCGCGTCAAGGCGGTCACGACCGACGGGCACCTGCTGCTCACGTCCGGGACCGGCGGCAGCGAGCTGAACCCGCCGAACGCCTCGTACCTCGCGCAACCGTGCGTGGTGGTGACGCCGCAGGGGCACGTGCCGGGCATCGTCGGCGCCGCCACCGGGCACGTGATGACGCGCACCCAACGCGAGGCCGCCCGCGCGGAGTGGAGCGACGTGTTCCTCGACATCGGCGCGCGCAGCGCCGACGAGGCGCACGCCTGGGGCGTGCACGTGGGCGCACCGGTGGTGCCTTCCGTGCCGACGCGGCGGATCGGCTCGAACCTGGTCGGCAAGGCGATGGACGACCGCGCCGCGCTCGCCATCATGACGCACCTCCTCGAGCGCCTGGACCGCGACCGGCTCGCCTTCGAGCTGTGGTTCGTCTCGACGGTGCAAGAGGAGATCGGCCTGGTCGGCGCCAGCTCGGTCGAGGGCTTCGATCTCGCGATCGCGCTCGAGATCGGCCTCGCGGGCGACATCCCGCCCGTCGGCCTGCACCACATCCCGGTCCGGCTCGGCGCCGGTCCGATCCTCGGGCACAAGGACGGTTCCGTCACCTACGACGTCAAGTTGACGCGGCGCCTGCAGGCCGTAGCGGAGCGCGACGGCGTCCCGATCCAGCACCTGGTGTTCCTGAACTTCTCCAGCGACGGCAAGGCGTTCATGACGAACGACGTGCCGACCGCGCTCCTCGCGTTCCCGACCCGATACAGCCACAGCCCCGTCGAGACCGTCGACGAGCGCGACCTGGGCGGCGTGCTGCGCGTGCTCGAGGGGTTCGTGACGAACCCGGGGGTGGGGTGAGGGGCGCGCAGCAGCGCGGAGCAGCGAGCGCACGACGCCGTGCTCGGCGCCGCGGCGGCGGCCCGGCCCTGACGAGCGTCGTA
>SLSM01000371.1 GCA_007130445.1 Trueperaceae bacterium
GCGCGCGCCGCGACTGGCCGCGCGGGCCCGGCGGCGTGCTCACGTTCGAGCTCGAGGGGGGCGTCGAGGCCGGCAAGCGCTGCCTGAACGCCCTGCAGTTGTGCTCGCGGCTGGTGAACCTGGGCGACGCCAAGACCAGCGTCACGCACCCCGCCAGCACCACCCACTCGCAGCTCGACGAGGCGCAGCTGCGCGATGCCGGCGTGCCGCCCGGCCTGCTGCGCATCGCGACCGGCCTCGAACACGTCGACGACCTCAAGGACGACCTGGCGCAGGCGCTCGCCGCCGCGCGCGGCTGAGCCACCTCCGACCGCCCGGCGTGCCCCGTACGACCGCGGCCCCGGCGCCCCCGTCCGTCTCACCACGGCCGGGGGCGCTATCGTCGAGGCGTGGAACCTTCGGAGCTGCTCGCGCTCGTCGATCGCTTCGAGCGGCGTGAGGCGAAGCCGCCGAACGTGCGGGTCGAGGTGACCTCGACCTTCGTCCGCCACGTGGGCGCACCCGGCGATCCGAGCTGGATCGCCTACAGCCGCTTGGCGGGTGCCGACGTCGACGCGGTGATCAGGGCCGAGATCGCGCACTTCCGCGCGCTCGGTCGCCCGTTCGAGTGGAAGCACTACGACCACGACGAGCCGCCCGACCTGCGTGAGCGGCTCGCCGCCGCCGGGTTCGAGCTCGAGGAGGAGGAACGGCTCATGGCGCTCGACCTGGCGGACGTGCCCGCATGGGTGGATGCCGCGACCGACGGCCACGTTCGCGAACACGGCCTCGAGGGCTTGGATCCGCTCCTCGAGGTCGTCGGCGCGGTGTGGCCGGAACGCGGCCCTGCGCTGCGTTCGCGGCTCCGGCTCGAGCTCACCAGCGCACCCGTGACCACGCGCCTGTTCGTCGCGTACGAGGGTGGCGTGGGCGTCGCGGCGGCATGGAGCCGCTGGGAGCCAACGAGCCCACTCGTCGGGCTCTTCGGCGGGGCGACGCTGCCGGCGCATCGCGGTCGCGGCCACTACCGCGCGTTGGTCGCTGCCCGTGCTCGTCACGCCCGTTCGCGCGGGGCGCGTGCCCTGATCGTCGACGCGGGGCCGCTGAGTGCTCCCGTGCTGGCGGCGCTCGGGTTCGTGCACCTGGCGGTGACCACGCCCTGCGTGTGGCGCCCCGACGCCCCCACCGGCGCCGGTGCGCAGGGCTGAAGCTCCGGTCAGCACACGTCACGCGACCGTTGGAACGCCGTTGGAACGCCGCGTCGCTACCGTGTGCGGTGTGACCAACGAACGCCTGCTCGGGAGCTACTTGGTGCGCGTCTCCGTCGGGAGCGCAGGCCGGCGACTCGCCGTCCACAGCGTCCTGACGGGGGAGCGCCGGGACTGCGCCGACTTCGCCGAACTCGCGTCCTACCTGGACGCCGCCACGGCGGCAGCGACGCGGCGACCTGGGCTCGACGAGCGGGCGGGGGCAGAGGCCGACGCGGCCGCTGGGAGCGGGAGCGCGGACGACGATCCGCGTGGTCCCGAGGGTCACCGGAGGTGACGATGTTCGCGACCGTCCGTACCACACTGCTGCTGCTCGCCGCGGGGGCCCTGGCCTTCGCGCACGCGCAGACCACCCACGACGTGATCATGCACATCACGCCCGTCGAGGGTCGACCCGTGCCGGAGTTCTACTTCGAGCCGGTCGGCCTGTTCATCCAGCCGGGCGACGTCGTGCGCTTCGTCGCGGCGAGCCCGCACCACACCGCCACCGCGTACCACGGTGAGCACATCAAGTCGCACCGCGTGCCCGACGGCGTCGAGCCGTTCAGCTCGCCGATCGTCCCGATCGGTCAGGACTGGAGCTACACGTTCACGGTCCCCGGGACCTACGACCTGTGGTGCGGGCCGCACGAGCACTACGGCATGGTGATGCGAATCGTCGTCGGAGAGCCTGGCGGACCGGCCGAGGAGCCCGCCACGAACTTCGGTCCGGACGGGACCTTCCAGGTCGCCGGCAGGGTGCTCAACGACCCGGCCCTGGCGTCGGCGCTGATCGTCGAACTCGGCAGCGTGAGCTGGTACGACCTCGACCCGGCCTCGAAGGCCCTGCCTTGATCCTGGGTACCTGAGCGGAACCGCATCGATCCGCCCGCTGGGGCGCGCGACCGAGCGTCGTGCGCCCCAGTGTCGTCGCCGCAGGGGCGTGGGTGCACCGATCCCGATCCCGATCCACGCGCCTGATGCTGCTATCCTGAGCGAATGGTCGCGCTCGGAAGGCCCCCGCGCAGCGGTGGTTCGCGCCGCGCGGACGGGGCGTCTGATCCAGGCGTCCCGTCGCTCCGCGTCATGGTGGTGGCCGAGAGCTACCTGCCGTACCTCTCCGGCGTGACGGTCTCGACCGAGGCCCTGGTCCGCGGCCTCGGCGCGCGCGGTCACAGCGTGTTGCTGGTCGCCCCGCGTCCGGCTGCGGGTGCCGAGCTCGGCACCACGGGCGCGATCGGGCCCGACCCCGAGATCGCCTGGCTCCCCTCGTACCAGCTCCCGAGACCGGTCCCGGCCGGCTACCGTATGCCGTGGCCGACGTTCGGCGACGGCGCCTTGCGGCGCGCGCTCGCGTTCGCTCCGGACGTGGTGCACGCACAATCTCCGTTCGTGGCCGGCCGCTTCGCACGCCGCGTGGCCTGGCGCGCCCGCGCCCCACTCGTGTTCACGCAGCACACCCGCTACGCCGACTACAGCCACTACCTCAGCGCCTTCGCCGGCGTCGGTGGGGCCATGGTCGGTCACTACCTCGATCGCTTCGCGCGTCGCTGTGACGCGGTGATCGCCCCATCGACCGATCTCGCCGACGAGATGCGGGAGCGGCTTGGCGACGTCCGGCCGCTCATCCGCCCCGTACCGACCGGTATCGACGTCGAGCGCATCGCGGCGCTCGACGTGCCCGATCATCGCTCCGAGCGAGGCTGGCCGGCCGACGCGGTGGTCGCCGTCACCGCCGGTCGGTTGGCACCCGAGAAGAGCGTCGAGACGCTGCTCGAGGGCTTCGCCGTGGCGGCGGAGCGCGATCCGCGGCTGCGCCTGGTCGTCGTAGGCGACGGGACGTCGGCCGACGCGCTGCGGCAGCGCGCGGCGAAGGACGACCTCCGTGGCCGCGTCGCCTTCCTCGGGCAACTGCCGAGGCTGCAGGCGCTCGCCGCGGTGAAGGGGGGCGACGTCTTCCTGTTCGCATCGCGGACCGAGACGCAGGGGCTGGTGCTGGTCGAGGCGTTGGCGTGCGGCGTCCCGGTGCTCGCCATCGCGGCACCGGGCGTGAGCGATTCGGTGACCGACGGCGTCGACGGCGTCGTCGTGGCCGCCGAGCCCGCTGGTGAGCGGGCGCGGGCGCTGGGCGCGGCGCTGGCCGAGCTGGCGGGCGATCCCGAGCGGCGCGCGGCGATGGGCCGGGCCGGGCGCGAGGGAGCGTCGCGCTTCAGTGTCGCGGTGCGGCTCGGTCAGGTCGAAGACGTCTACCGCGAAGCCATGGCGCGAAGCGCGCGCTGAGCGCGCGTGTCGCGCGATGTCGGTCGGCGTGCCCGACTCGTTCGCGGCGTGGTCGTAGCCTGGGTACATGACCAACAGCGTTGGCTCGGCACGGTTCGGTCTCCTGCACCCCGGCGCCATGGGCGTCACCGTCGGCGCCACGTTGGTCGCGGGCGGCGCCGACGTCACCTGGGCGTCGGCGGGCCGCAGCGCCGCGACGCGGCGCC
>SLSM01000158.1 GCA_007130445.1 Trueperaceae bacterium
ATCGCCGAGCTGGCCCGCCGCGTCACTCCCCCACGCCCAAGCCGACCCAGCGGCGTCGAGTGCCAGCGAGTGGAAGCGTCCGCCCGAGAGGCTCGCGAGCACGAGATCCGTGGGCGCGGCCACTTCGGTGGGCGAACTCGCGTCCGCGTTCGTGCCGGCGTCCCCGAGTTGCCCGTCGCCGTCGTCGCCCCAGGCCCAGGCGCTGCCCTCCTCGTCGAGCGCCAACGAGTGCACCGCCCCGGCTGCGATGCTGGTGAAACCGCCTGACGTGGGCGTCGGCGTACCCTGCGGGCTCGCGCAGCCCACCAAGAGGGCTGCTGCGAGCAGAGGCGGTAGCAGGCCGTAGCGGCGCGAATGTGGGGTCGTCGTCTGCATCGTGGTTGCTCCTTCGAAGGTGGGTGGCCGCCTCCGGTGACGCCGTGGCGCTCGGCATCGGCCGTGGTCACTCGGAGCGCTAAAGGATCGGCCCGGAGAACGGTAGCCCCGACGCTTCGACCGCAGCATGCGCCGCCTGCACGACGCAGCGTACCGATCGAGGGTCGGCACGATAGATGGTGCCTCCGACACGCCATGATCCCTGGGCGCTCGACGCCAGGCACGGGCTATGGTCGCGTACGTTGGCGCCAGGGCCTTGGGGGGCGCGACGCCACCCGTCGTGGTGGCCTCGAGCAGCGCCAGCGTCTCGTCAAGCGTGCAGGGATGCCGATCTCGTAGGATCTTGCCAGGAGGCTTCCATAATGGTTGACGTCGTGGGTAACAGGACGTGCCGCGGCTGTGTGCCGCGCGCGGCCGGGACCGGTGACGCCCTTCTCCTTGCCGGCACCGTTTTCGCCGGCCTCGAGTCCCGGGTGTGCTCGGAGCTGCGGCCGGTGGGTGAGCCATGACGACGGACGGGCATGGCCTGAGCACGGCCGAGGTCGCTGAGCTGGTCGAGTTCGCGGAGGCCAGGGCGTGGTCGAGCTTCTACCACAGCGCCCCGACCGCGACCGCGGACGCGCTCGGTATCCACGTCGTCACCAACGGTCCGACGACGGCGCTGGCCATGGCTGGCGCACCGTTCCCTCTGGTCAACCGCGTCATCGGGCTCGGGGTTGGCGCGCCCGCGACCGAGGGCGTCGTCGACGAGTTGCTCGACGTGTACGGAGGCCTCGGCGTGAAGGACTTCGCCGTGCAGATCGCCGAGGCAGCGGGTCCGAGCGAACTCACGCGCTGGCTCGACGAGCGCGACCTCGTGGCGGGCGGCGCTTGGGCGAAGACGTGTCGCGGGAACGGACCGGTCTCGGCCCTCCAGAGCCCTTCGCGTGTCGAGCGGGCCTCCCAGCTCGATGCCGACACGTTCGGTGACGTGGCAACGCGTGGCTTCGAGATGCCGGAGGTCTTCGGACCGCTGTTCGGTGGCTTGGTCGGGAAGCCTGACTGGCACGCCTATCTCGCGTACGACGGTCCAGCAGCGATCGCGACGGGGGCCATGTACGTGATGGGCGATGTCGCCTGGCTTGGCATGGGCAGCACGGTGCCGGCCCATCGTCGCCGGGGGGCGCAGGGTGCTCTGCTGGCTCGCCGTCTCGAAGATGGTATCGACCTGGGGTGCCGTTGGTTCGTGACCGAGACCGGCGCCGAGGATCCGGACCGGCCCAACGCGTCGTTGCGCAACATGCTCCGCTCCGGTTTCGAGGTGGCGTACCTTCGGAGGAACTACACGCCGCGACCGAGCGTGTGAGCGAGGTGGGTTCCAGTCTTCACCCGGGTTCGACCCCCCGTCTCCTTCGATGGAGCTTCACGGCAGGATGTCTTGGGGTGGACGCGGAATCAGGGCGACGTCCCCTGCTGCCAGGACGCTCTCTTCGATGAGCTCCAACTCCGCCGTGCCGGCTCCCGATCCCGAGTCTCGCCGCACGTAGATTACTGGAGGTACGACGTCACCGGCGAGGGTGCTGGGCAGCGTTCCTTCTCAACGACCCCGGGCATCGGCACGCGCACCGCTTGCCGACCACTGGCGGAGGTCGGCTACGAGGACCACTGCTCCTCGGCTCGGAAGCTCGTGGCGTTCGCCGGGCTGACGCCGGCACGGTTCGGGTCAGGAACCAGCGTCGGCGGGTCCATGCGCATCGCTCGGATGGGATCGGCGTCCATCCGGATGGTGCTCTCCATGCCGTGCCTGTCGGCATTGCGCTGCAACCCGTGATCACGGTGTTCTTCGAGCGCCTCGTCGAGCGTCGCAAGTCGGGCGAGTCGGGCGAGTCGGGCACGTCGGCCCTGATCGCTTGCATGGCGAAGCTCCTCGAGGTCGTGTTCGGGATCCTCAGCCACGGCGCACCGTTCTCCGCCACGCCCGACCGGTGGCTGCGCGAGCAGCGCACCGCAGCGCGACGGAACCCGGACGAGAACGCTCGGCTCATCGACCGAGCCCTCGCCATCGGTCGCGATTGCGCCGAGCGGCTCGCGCGGGCCGAGTTGCCCGAGAACCCCGACGAGCTGCTGTTCGACGAGCGCGGGTTGCCGCACGATGCTGGTCGTTGATGCTTCCGCCTGGGTCGCCATCTTGCGACAGGAGCCGGAGGCGCGCGCGCTCGTCGAAGCGATCACCAACGCCGACACCGTGCACGTCTCGGCAGCCAGTTACGTCGAGGTCGGCGCCGTGGTCGACGGCGCGCGTGACCCGATCGCCTCGCGCCGGTTCGACGAGCTGCTCGAGCTGTTCCAGGTCGTGGTCGAACCCGTCACGCCCGGTCAAGCGCGTCGAGCGCGTGAGGCGTACCGCGACTTCGGCCGCGGTAGCGGGCACCCTGCCCGACTCAATGACGGGGACGTCTTCAGTTACGCCCTCGCGACCGAGTTGCGCGCGCCGCTCCTGTTCGAGGGCACCGGCTTCACGCACACGGACGTGATCGACGCGCGCGCCTGACCCACACGGGTTGACACAGGGGGTGTCGTTGGTGCGCGAGCTCCGCGTTGGCGTATGTCTCACGGTGGACACGCGCGCGATCGACGGCGGCCGACGTGGCTCGACGCCCCATCGCGAAGTGGAGCACTGCGAGCGTCCTGGAGGTCGGTCGGAGTGCCTCACGTCGTGAAGCCATGAGCAACGAGCAGCGCACCCCGCGCAACGTGGAGCGCTCGACGCCCGAGCTCGGTCCGCTCCTCGCGCCGTTCAGCGACGAGGAGATCGCGAACGGCGTCACTACTCCCATGCCCTCGAAGCACAGCGGCGGCGCGCCGCGATCCACCTCGATGATCTGCTCGGAGCGAAGCGGTAGCGGTGCCCCTCGCGGTCCACCGATCGGATTGCAGCGGGACCCACGGAAGGCCCCCCCGGCCATGGACCGAGGGGCTTGCGTCTTGCGGTCTGGAAGCGTGCCGATCGTGGGTCTCGTAGGACTAGGAGCCGCATCCGCCGATCTAGGGGCACGCACTGGAGTACGTCATCGGTTTCCCCAACAACAAGAAGCTCGCGAAGCTCACGCAACCGCTGCTGCAACGCGCCCGCGCGATCGGCGCCGCGACGGGTGAGAGCGCCAGAGCCTTCGGCGACACGCGCTACCAGGCCGACTCCTGGCCGCGCCCGCGACGGCTGATCATCAAGGCCGAAGTCACCCGCTACCCTGGCCGCGCAGCGCGTGACAACCCGCGCTTCGTGATCACCAACCTCAAGGGCCGGCCCGAAGCGATCTACCGCCGCATCTACGCCGCGCGCGGCGACATGGAGCACCG
>SLSM01000316.1 GCA_007130445.1 Trueperaceae bacterium
GCCGCGACCACGTCGGCTCGCTCGTCAACACCCTCGTCCTGGCCTACACGGGCGCGAGCCTGTCGCTCCTGATCCTGCTCAACGTCGGCGAGTTCGGCGTCATGCGCGCGTTCAACCTCGAGCTGGTCGCCAACGAGGTGGTGCACACGCTCGTCGGCTCGATCGGGCTCGTGTTGGCCGTGCCGATCACCACGCTCCTCGCCGCTTTGCTCTTCCGCGGCGACCGCATCCCCGTCGCCCCCGGCGAGTTGTCGCACGCGCATCACCACCACTGAGGCGCCCACGTGGAGTTCACCGCCCTCGACCTGGTCCCGAACGCGCTCCGGCTGCAACCGGACGCCTTCCGGACGCTCCTGTCGCGGCCCGACGCCGGCCTGCGCGGCGCGCTCGCCATCGTGTTCCTGGCGGGCCTCTCGGCCGCGCTCGGCCAGAGCGTCATGCTCTTCGCGAACCGCGTCTCGCCGCGGCGCTTCGTCGCGAGCCTGTTCGTCCAGGCGCTCCTGTTCGTCGCAGGCTTCCTGGCGTGGACGGCCACGGTGTGGGCGACGGCGATGCTGCTGATGGATCGTCCCGCGCCGTTCGCCCCGGCCGTCGCGGCGATCGGGCTCGCCTACGCACCGCAGCTGTTCGGGTTCCTGGTCCTCACGCCCTTCCTCGGCGGCCCGTTCGGCGTCGTGTTGTCGGTGTGGACGCTGCTCACGACGCTCGTCGCGACCAGCGTCGCCTTCGACCTCACGCGCACCGAGACCATCGTGGTGGCGTTCGCAGGCTGGCTCGTCGCCCAGGCGCTGCAACGGACGGTCGGTCGGCCGCTGGCACGGCTCGGTCGCTGGGTGCGCCATCGCGTCGCGGGCACCGTCCTGGCACCGATCCCAGCCCCGCCCGGAACCGTGGGCCGGCCGAAGGCCCACCGCAGGAACCCCTGGATGTGATCCCCTTCGACCCCCTCACGCTCGTCTGGGTCGCCGTCCTGGCGCTGCTGCTGTCGGGCTCGTTGGCGCCGCTCGAGACGCTGGGCTGGTGGGCGGGCTGGTTCGGCGACCACGTCGACGAGGAGCCGCCCGTCGAGGTACCGGACGACGCACCGCCACGCACGGCGCTGCCCGAACGGCCCGCACGCTACGTCGTGTTCCTGTCCGGCATCGACTCCGTGTCCGACGCGCCCGTGCCGGAGCGACAGGTGCGCTTCCTGGAGCGACTGCGCGACGCCCTACCGGAGGACACCGCGCTCGTGCAGGTGTTCCCGTACTCGGTCACCAACCGCGCGCTGACGGGCGAGCGGCTGTTCTCGCGCTTCTGGCGCTGGGCACTCCGCCGCAAGCTGGGTCAGCGCCGCCTCGACCAGATCGCGGGGATGCTGATCAACTTCCGCAACATGTGGCAGGTGATGGTGTCGGCCGACCGCCGCTACGGCCCGTTCTACGACCGCGGCACCGCGGCGCTGATGGTCCGCGCCCTCCGCCAGGCCGGCTACGAGGACGGCAGCGACGTACCCGTGGTGCTGATCGGCTACTCGGGCGGCGGCCAGGTGGCCGTCGGCGCGACGCCGTTCGTGCGCGAAGCGCTCGACGCGCCCGTCAGCGTCCTGTCGCTCGCGGGCGTGTTGGCGGCCGACCCCGGTCTGCTGGCCGCCGAGCACGTGGTGCAGATCGTGGGCGAGCGCGACCGGGTCGTCTGGCTGGGAGCGATCCTGGCGCCCGGGCGTTGGCCGATCCTCCCCTACTCGCCCTGGAACGAGGCGCGCCGCCGCGGCACGCTGCGAACCCTGGTGATCGGCCCCTGCAACCACACCGGCGACGACGGCTACATGGACGACACGAAGCACGTGGCCGATGGCCGCAGCTACTTCGACGTCACCGTCGACGTGCTCGCGGCGTTGGTCCGCGACCCCAGCGGACCGGCGCCCGTGGCGGTCACGAGCGCCTGAACGCCCCCGGGCCCGAGGTCCCGGGGTGTCGGGAAACGGGGTTCGGAGCACCGCTCAGCGGTACTGGCCCCACACCGCCCTGAGCGCGTCGCAGACCTCGCCCAGCGTCGCCCGGCGCGCGAAGGCCGTCCGCAGGAGCGGCATCAGGGCCTCGTCGCCGGCGGCCGCAGCGGCCACGCGCGCCACGGCGTCGGACGCGGCCACGCCGTCGCGCTCCGAGCGGAAGTCCGCGAGTTGCCGCACGCGTGAAGGCTCGACCGCTGGGTCGCTCCGCTGCACGGGAACCCCGGCAGCGCCGTCGTCGGCGAAGCGGTTCACGCCGACCACCACGAGCGTGCCAGTCTCGACGCCGCGCTGCGCCTCGTACGCCGCCTCGTCGATCGCCTCTTGCAGGAACCCGGCCTCGATGGCGGCGACGCTGCCGCCGCGCGCCTCCACCTCGTCGATCAGCGCCTCGGCCTCGCGCTCGAGGTGATCAGTGAGGTGCTCGACGTAGAAGCTCCCGGCGAGCGGATCGATCGCCTCCGCCACGCCGGTCTCGAACGCCAGCACCTGCTGGGTACGCAGCGCCAGCGTGGCCGCCGCCTCGGTCGGCAGCCCGAGCGCCTCGTCGAAGCCGTTGGTGTGCAGGCTCTGGGTCCCGCCGAGCACGGCGGCGAGCGCCTGGTAGGCGGTCCGCACCACGTTCACCAGCGGCTGCTGCGCGGTGAGCGTCGAGCCGCCGGTCTGGGTGTGGAAGCGCAGCGCCTGCGCCCGCGCGTCGTCGACGCCGAAGCGGTCGCGCACGACGCGCGCCCACAGGCGCCTGGCCGCCCGGAACTTGGCGACCTCCTCGAGCAGGTTGCCGTGGCAGGCGAAGAAGAACGACAGCCGCGGCATGAACGCCGCCAGCTCGAGCCCAGCTTCCTGCGCGCCGCGAACGTAGGCCATCGCGTTGGCGAGCGTGAACGCGATCTCCTGCGCCGCCGTGGCGCCGGCCTCGCGCATGTGGTACCCCGAGATCGAGATGGTGTTCCAGCGCGGCAGGTGCTCGGCACACCACGCGAATACGTCGGTCGTGAGGCGCATCGACGGCGCCGGCGGGAAGATGTCGGTGCCGCGCGCCACGTACTCCTTCAGCACGTCGTTCTGCACCGTGCCGCCGAGGAGCTCCAGCGGGGCGCCCTGGCGCTCGGCCTCGAGGGTGTACAGCGCCAGCAGCATCGCCGCCGGCGCGTTGATCGTCATCGAGGTCGTGACCGCGGCCAGGTCGATCCCATCGAAGAGGGTCCGCATGTCGTCGACCGTGGCGATCGACACGCCCACGCGCCCGACCTCGCCGTGCGCGCGCTCGTCGTCCGGGTCGAGCCCCAGCTGGGTCGGCAGGTCGAAGGCGACCGACAGGCCGCTCGTCCCCTGCTCGCGCAGGTAGCGGTAGCGCCGGTTGCTCTCCTCCGCCGTCCCGAAGCCGGCGTACTGGCGCATGGTCCACAGGCGGCCGTCCGCGTACATGCGCGGGTAGACGCCGCGCGTGAACGGGAACGCGCCGGGCTGCCCCAGGCGCCGCTCGAGGTCGGGCGGCGGAGCGTCGTAGATGCGTTCCATGGCGGCATGATACGCGCCGCACCGACCGCGGTCGCGCCGCGTCGGCGGGCACGGGCGCTCACTCCTCGACGCTGTACACGCTCAGGTCGACGTCCGGCTCCGGCCAGGCGAGCGGCAACGCCTCGAGCGCCTCCACCACCGCCGTCGCGACGACGACGTCGCGGTACCACTTGCGGTTGGCCGGCACGATCAACCA
>SLSM01000245.1 GCA_007130445.1 Trueperaceae bacterium
GATCGCGGATTGAGCGACCTTGCGACCCACGTACGCACCCAGGGCCCCACGCTGTCGCGTGACGAAGTCACCGGCGCGAACGTACACGGAGTCGATGAGCCGGCGCGCGTCGCCTTCCTTCATCGCCAGATCATCGAGGTCGTTGCGCAACTCTTCCTCGGCCTCCCACGATGTGAGCGCCGTGGTCAGGAACGCTGGGATCCAGTTGATGAACGGAAGGCTCAGGGCGGCCGTCGACGTGAGGGCGCCGGCGGCAGCGTCGACGGGAACGAAGGCGAGGAGGCCGCAGTCGACCAGGCCCCAGGCCGACATCGCATCGCGGGGCGTCGCCGACTCGAGGAGGTCCGGTGCGAAGTCCCGGGCGTAGACGTCCACAGCCTGACGGAGCGGGACGTTGATCTCCCAGGCGTACTGACGTGCCATCTCGGCGAGCCCTGCCGCGGCCTCGGCCGGTGTCGCCGGCGCCTCCCCGAGCGACGCGAGGGCGACCGAGAGGGCGCTCCGCTGGAGCGACGACAGCGACTCGGACGTCGGCAACGAGAGTACGGCGCGCAGCCGTCCATCGAGGCCGGTCCGGGCCATGATCATCCGTCCCTCGCTCACCGCCGAGGCGTCGCTCGTGCGAAGGATGCCGCGCGTCGTGAACAGCGTCACGGGAGCGTTCGGTGCGGGGCGACCGTCCCCCTGCGTCACGGTGGCGATGAGCGTGACGTCTTGGCCGAGGAACGGCTGGTTCCGGACCGCTCGAAGGTCGAGCCTGCGAGCGTCCCGAGGACTGGTCAGCTCGTCGACGCGGCGCCGCAGCCGCTCCAGCTCACGCTGCAACGCTTCCACCACCGGCGCGCGGTCGGGCGTCATGCTCTCGTTCGGCACGACGTCACCGCCTCTTCTCCAAGATCTCGAGCCGCGCGTCGAACGCGCGGATCATCTCGAGCCTCCGGCTCACCTCGGAGGGCTGTCCGAGGCCACGGAGCGCGTTGACTTGATCGTTCACGACATCGAGCTGCTGCTTCAGCTGTCGGAACTCGCTCCCCTCGGCCAGGGTCGACTCGAGACGACCGCCGAGCGTCCCGAGGTTCACCTGGACGTCGCCGACCTGCCGCAGGACTCCCTCGACGCGCTCGCTCAGCAGGCTGACGTTCTTGTCGAGGTCGCCGACCTCGGAGCCGGCCCTGGTTGCGGTGTTCGCGACGGCCTCGAACGCTGCTGCATCTTGAACCATGCCGATCACGCTGAGCTGCGCCTGCTGCACCGTCTGCTGGAGCGAGACGGCCGCCTTCACGGATTGCTTCAGGTCGCTCAAGAACGGCCGATCTTGCACGTCCAGCACGTCGATCGCGTTGTTCAGCACGATGTACTGACGCGCCTTGCCGAGCTCACCGAGGGACGAGAGCTGGTCACGAACCACGGTCTGGATTCTCCCGAACGCTCCGCTGAAGTCGCTTCCGACTGCCGGCGTGAGCCGCTCGAGCGTGTGCGGCACCAAGTCCTTCGCGCTGGGTAGGTAGTCGAGCAGGATCCACGGGCCGAGCCAGTCGCGGAACGTCACCTGTATGGCGTTCGTGCCGAGCCCGGCATCGGACGTGTCCGGTTTGGAGTCGGCCTTGGCGAACGCCATGACCGTCACGTGGTGGTCGTGCCACCGGTCCTTGTGCCAGTTGGCGAACCCGGGGCGGCCCACGCCGGCGAGTTCCGTGGTGGTTGCGCGGTAGTAATGGTCGACGAAGCTGCGGACGTTCGACGCTGAGGTGTCGTAGGACCGAGTCATCTCGGCGTACGCCGCCTTCACGTGCTCGTCGGCCGGGGAGTTCGCGTTCAGGACCACGTTGGCGATCGTCGACGGCTGGGCACTGCCGATGCTCCTGCCGACGAGGTGCTCGATGCCGGCTGCGGCCGCGTCGCTGATCTCGGCCGTGGTCTCGGCAGTGAGCCGGACGCTGGCGACACCCTCGGCGTTCGTCTGCACGGATGCGCTGCGGCCTGCGGCTCCGATCCGGCTATCGGTGCCGGCAACGGCGTGTAGCCGACCCCACGTGGTCACGAAGTCGACCCATGGCCGCTGCTCGGGCGCGAGCCCGCTCGACAGGTTGGTGACTCGACCGGTGAGCACGGCCGCCTCGCCCAGCGCGAAGTGCGCCTTGTCGGCCGCCAGCGCCAACCAGAAGGTGTCGCGGACGATCGGCTCGACCCGAGCCGACAGGGCCGTCACCTCCCTATCGAGCGCGTCGACGCGGTCGGCGACGTCCGCGACGGCGCCCTCGACGGCGGCGAGCCCGTCGCGGACCGTTGCATGCAGGTCGATGAGGCCAGTGACGAGCGCGTTCCAGGCGTCCGAGCGGATGAGGTCACCAGGGTTCATGGTGCGTAACTCGTCGAGCGGGGGCATCAATCGACTCCTCTCACGATGGCTTCATCGGCGGCGAGCACGGTGCGCACACCGACCGGCCTGGAGCGCCGGACGGCGTCCCACACGCGATCGACGACGATCGCCTCGTAGGGCGCGTCGTCAGGCCGCCGTACCAGGCGCACCAGCAGCGTCGCACTCCGGCGTTGCGACGCGGCGAGCGTGATCCTCGCGGCAGGGGGGTAGCGGAAGACGGCCTGATCGAAGTGGCCCTCGGGTTGCGGTGCGTTCGAGCGGTCGCCCTCCTCGCCGGCAGGGCCGCGGCGGTCGAACCGGCCTGTGAAGGGGGCGTCGCGGTCCGGAGGGGGCGGAAAGAGCCGGCCCTCGACCGACCAGTACGGTCGCCGGTCGGAGGGCGGCTCGAAACCGTCGGGCTCGCGCTGCAGATACCGCCACGTCGACCGGCCAGGGGGAAGCGGCGGGATGAACGGCGCTCCGCCGTCCACGATCCGTGTCGGGTCCGGCTTCACGCGGACGAACAGCTCGGGGGTGGCGGCTGCGATGGGCTCGAACCCGGCCGCCCCGATCCGACCGCGCTCGGCCGTCACGGAGGGCGCGAACAGCAGGGCCCGTGTGGCCGGTGCGCCCGGCGCGCGCGGCGAGACGTCGTCGGGGTCGAGCCACCGCCGCGTGCGGACGTCGAAGTGGCGCCAGCGCACGCGACCATGGTCGAAGCGCCACGTCCCGCGTGGCCGCGGCTCCGCGCCAGCGATCAGGTCACGGCGACCGAGGTGCGTCCAGTCGACGCCGCGACGCTGCCACCAGTCGCGCCCATCGAAGCGGAAGAGCCCGTCATCCGTGCAGAACCAGAGTCCGCCGCGCCCGTCCTCGTGGATCGCGTGCACTCGGCCCGTACCGAGATCGGGGTACGCCTCGAGCACCATCCGATGGACGTGACGGTCGGCCGCCAGTGCGGCGTAGCGCGCGATCCCGGCGTCGCTGCCGAACCACAGCGCTGCGTCCGGGCCTCGCCGCACGCAGCGGACCTTCGGCAGCGCTGCGTCTCCTGCCCTCGGCGGCGCATCGTCGAGCGCGCGCCACTCCGGTGCAGGGTCGACGCCGTCGACGTTGGCGAACCAGGACCACGCGTCCCGACTCTGTCGCCATTGGATGGCGCCCAGATCGGTGCCGAGATGGACGACGCCGCCGCGATCGACATGGACCCCGTGCACGGCCGTCTCGATGCCCGCCTCGCCGCCGATCGCCACGCGCTGGAGCGGGGCCTCACCATCCCAACGCAGCAGGCCATCGTCGGCGCCGATCCAGGCGCCGCCGTCGGGCGCCATGTGGATCGCGCGCACGGCGACGCCGTCGGATCCCGCGACGAGCGTAGGTTCGACGGGGTCGCCCGTAGCCGGGTGCGTCGGCGCGCGGAAGAGCCCGGACGCCGTGCCGAACAGGAGGTCCTGGCCGCGCTGCGCCAAGCAGCGCACGGCAGCGGGTGCGCCGTCGAACCGCGTCCACGCTGTACCGTCGAAGCGGAACACGGTGCGGCCGTCCTCGCCGCCGTCTGCGATCGCCAGCACGACGCCGTCGTGCACGCGGTGGAGCGCTTCGACGTCTGGTGGTGTGCCGCCGGCGCTCGCTTCCACGCCCGGGCCCGACGGGTCGGCACCTCCGCCCGCACCCGAACTGTGCTCGCTGCGTACCACCCCGTCGGCGGTGACCGCCCAGACCGTCCACGCCGGCCGCAGTGCCACGGCTTCGGCGGCTCCGAGCGTCGCGCGTACGCCGATGGCGACGGGCGCGATCACGCCGTGACCGGCGTACAGCTCGACCATCGGGTCGATGGTCGCATCGATCCGCCCTGGTTCGGGCGCGACGCCCTCGATGACGAGGGCGATCTCGCCCGGGGCCACCCCATCGTCATCGACGGTCCAGCGCATGAGCGGTCCGAGCACGTTCGCGGGTGCGCCGCTCGTAGGCGCCGGGCGGATGACCGACGGGAGCAGCGGGAACTCCTCGATGGCGAAGGGGCGGTCCCTCCGCTCGGCACTCGCGAGCATGTCGACCGGCAGCGTCGCCTCGACGAGTGCCCGGAGCGAGGCAACGGTGCCGAGGCCGCGGCGATAGAGCGCCACCATGCGGCGGAGGCGCTGCCGGTATGCCTCCGCGCTCTCGGCCAGCGCAATCGGCTCCCGCCACGGCGGCAGCGGAAGGAGTGCCCCCAGGCGACCGAGGTCGCGGGCCTGCTCCAGGTCGAGCACGGCGGGCGCGAGCACGCCGGGGAACGCCGCGAGGAGCAGTCGAACGTTCACCGCCGTGCGCTCGCTACCGCCCGGGTCCGCCTCGGCGCGAGCGATCGTCTCCGGGTCGACATCGATGCCGTCGAAGCGCGCACCGTCCCAGAGCACCTCGCCGCGCGCGATGGCGTTCAGGTCGTCGAAGAGCGTACGCACCTCGGTGACCGGCGGGGGCTGCCGTGCGTCGAACGACGCCACGAGCGCCGACGTCGCTGGTGACAGCGCGCCCGCCATGTGCGCAGTGAGCGGCGTTCGGCGGTCGCGCAGCATCCGCAGCAATCGGGCGGGATCCGCGACGTCGAGCACGTCCAACGGGTCGAGCGCCGGCAGGCCCGCTCGCGTCCGACGCAGTGTGAACGACGGGTCGAGCGCCGCTCGGTCCGCGTGGTGCGCCCAATGCGCCTGGAGGACGGAGGCGGCCTCGTGCCCAAGCTCGTCGAGCCGGTTGGCGACGGCGCGGAGGACCTGCGTGAGGAGCGTGCCGTCGTCGGGCTCGGGCCGGTAGAGCGAGGGCAGGTGGTCGCGTAGCCGGTCGAAGCTGGCCATCACGCCTCCGGCTCGAGGTCGACGCCGGCCAGCGAGAGGCGCTCGTAGGGCACCAGTGCGTAGGCTTGGCCGGCCTCCGCGAGCCAGACGCTCATGCCCGTGCTCTGCGTGAGGACGAAGCTCGCGCGGTACGGCTGGATCGAGGAGGCGTCGGGGAGATCGGGAGCCCCGCCGGCGCTGGCCGCAGCGTCGAACGCGGCGAGCGAACCGGCCGGCTTGCCAGGGAGCGGCAGCGCGTGCAGCAGACGTCCGTAGCTGAGCGCGCGTCGAGCCTCGTCGGCCGCTCCGGCCTCGACCTCGCGGGCGTTGCGGTCGTTGAGGTACGCGATGGCGGCGTCGAGAGCGCTCCGCATGTCGGCCACGGCAGGCGCCTCGGTGCCGACGGGGTGCGTCACGAGCAGGAGCATCCTCGTCGGCACGTTCGTGTCGGCGATGCGAAGCTCGCCGAGTACCGTCGGCGCTCCACCGAGTCGGAGGATGCCCGCCCCCCCGTCGAGCACCGACACGCCGTCCATCACGACGTCGAGGAGGCGGACGTCCTCGACGCCGTCGACCGCCATGATCGCGCCGACGAGTCGGCTCGTACTGCCGTCCTCGCGGGCGGGCAGCTTCTCGAAGTACCGCCCGACCGCCCTGCGAACCTCGTCGTGGGCGCCACGAACCTCCTCCTCGAGCAGGGTGTCGTTCGTGCTCAGGCGGAGCGAGAGGTCGATGCGGCCCGGCGGCCGCTCGTCGAGGAGCCTGACGAGCACGCCCGCCGGGCGCGCTTCCTCGATCGCGGCGAGCAGCCGCTGCTCCATGGCCGGCGACAGCGCCTCGACGTGTGGCCTGATCGCGACGCGGCCCGGCAGGTCAGGGTCCTCCTCGATGTCGGCGGTCATGCCGCCACCATGCCAAGCGATGGCGTGTCGCAGCGCGCCGAGCGTCGCCCGCTCGCTACCGTGCAGGAAGCTCTTCGCCCGCGCCCGCAACTCGGCGTCGGTCTCGGCCGTGGTCGCGACGCGTGCGGGAGCGGGATTGGTCACCCTGGCGATGCCGGCGATCGGGACTGGCAGCACCGAGAGCGTGTCGGCGGGGACGGGCGCGTTCGATTCGACATCGCGGGCCTCCACGCGGATCGTCCGCGCTTCGGGCGAAAGCGTCACCGAGTCGAGCGTCTCGTACTCGACGGTCCCGGCCGGGTCCATGACGCGGGTCCCGGCGGGGATGCTGATCGCACCGCGACTCCCGGCCGCACGGTTGAACTCGACCTTGGTCACGCCTCGCCCGCCCTCGACGCGCTCGATCCCGAGCAGTGCGACCACGTGCTCGAGCGCGCGGCCCGACGCCGTCTCGATGAACGCCGACTCGTAGACGGCGTCGAGTTGGGCGTAGAGCCCGGCGATCTCGAGCGCGACGGCCTCCGCCAACGTCCGGACGACGCTGCCGGTCTCGATGTCGCTCACGACGCTCGTCCGCCCTTCGACGTAGTAGCTGACCTGGACCGTCGTGCCGACGTCCGGCAGCTCGGCGCCTGCCGGCCACACCAGCGCCCCTCCGTCTGGATCGAGGTCGACGTCGCTGCCCTTGCGGAAGCGGTGAGAGCGCCCGTTGCGCGTTCCGTACACGGCGACGAGGTGCGTCGCGTTCGTGTCGAGGAGCGGCATCGTGACGGGAGGTGTCGCTTCGGCGCCGGCTGGGGGGAACGGGTGCGTCTCGGCCGCGACACCGCCAGTGAGCGACGTCAGCAGCGTCTCCAAGACCTCCGGGTACGCGCGCCGCCGCACGCTCACGGTCCGAGCTCCAGCGTGAACGGGCCGATCGTGACACGGTCGGTTGCGCCGACCGGGCGGACGTTCAGCGTGATGTCGACACGTGAGCGGGTCGTCGGGTGCGCCAGCACGTCGAGTTCGATCCCGCCCTCGATCCGCGGCTCGAGCCGCAGTGCGTCCAGCACGTAGAGCTTGATCAGGTTGCGCGTCGTATCGGTGTTCTGCCGGCCGACCAGCTCATGGAGGAGCGAGCCGTAGTCAGGGTGCCCGAGTGGCGCCAGCTCGCCGCGCGGGGTGAGGAGCCTCGTCACGATCGCCTGGCTCAGGTTCGACCGTCCGGCGACCACGTCCAGATCGATCCGTCGCTCGGGCGTGCCGGGCACGCGCACGTCGCGCATGGCGGCTCGGTACACGGGGCGGAGCCGTCGGTGCAGCAACTCGAGCCTGATGTCCGTCAAGAGATGTCGTTCGCTCACGTGTGCCTCCGTCACCCGATGAACACCGAGCCCGCCGCGACGACCGTGCCGACCGGCGCACGCGAAGGGTCGTTGCAGGTGGTCGCCGTGTCGCCGTGGCGGGCGGCCGCCTTGCCGTTGATGAAGACCGTCGCGCTGCCCGTCTGGACCTCGCCGCGGTTCTCTGGCGGACTCTGGAAGGGGCCGCCCAATGGGACGTGCTCTGGCACGTTCGTGGCGGTGCTGCCGACGGTGGCAGCCGCCTGGCCCTCGATGGTCACGTCTTGGCTCAGTCCACCGTCGATCTGGCCGGTGAACGGGTGTGGCAGCGGCGTCGGTACCGGACCGCCCGGCGTCGGGATCATGACGACGTGGGTGTCGGTTGCGACGATCGTGTCACCGTGCTTGACTGCGTTCCGTCTCATGGCTCCTCGGTATCGCGGTCGGGGTGTGGAGGCCGTGCGCTGCCCGTCGCTCCTGTCGCCTCGGTCCTGTCGCCTCGGTCAGTTGATGTTCACGGTGGCACCCTTCAGCGTCAGCGTCCCGTCGGCCTCGATGCTGATCTCGCTTCCCCGGATCCGCAGGGCGCCGCGCGACGCGACGGTGATCGCGCCGTCACGCTCCACCGTGATGGTGGCCTTGCCCGCTGCGTCGATCGCGACCAGGGGATCGTCGTCGCGGAGTACCACCGTCAAGCCTTCGCCGAGGCGTATCGCCAGCTCGCGGGTGCCGAGGTGGCGGAGCTCGACGTGCACCGCGTCCGCATCGGGCGCACCGAGGGGGAGGTGGAGCACGGCGGTGCCGGCTGTGTTGACGGGCGGTCGATCCTGGTCGTCGTAGAGGCTGCCCGTGATGATCGGTGCGTTGATGTCGCCCCCGACGAACTGGACCAGGACGAGATCGCCCTCGGATGGGATGGCGACGCTGCCGACGCGTGGCGTCACGATGGGTACCCGGCGCAGCACGATGCTCGAGTCACGGAGGCGGACCGTGCAGGCGTAATTGTCGTCGTCGTCGGCGGCTGCGTGCGGGTGCAACTCCTGGACCACGGCCAACTCCGCCGTGCGCACGGCCGCCATCTCCTCGCGGACGATCCGGCGGACCGCCTCGACGAGGCTCGCCGTCCCCACCAGCGCCATCAGAGGCCTCCCCAGGGGCGGGTGGGCGCGCCCTGGCCGGTGAACCTGATGCGCGACAGGAAACCGCGCCGCGATTCGAAGGTGTGCCGGACCTCGGTCACGAGGTACGTCCCACCGAACCCACGCTCGGCGGCGTCGATCTCGATGGTGGCTCCCGCCGCCACGGACGGTGCGCCGGCGACGAGCACCTCCCCGTACTCGGCGAGTCGTGCGGCGGCCTCGGCGATGCCCGCCGCCGCCGTCCGGACGGCGTCCTGCGACCGCAGCGCGGCGATCGAGAAGCGCCGCACGCCTCCGCTACCCACCCCGCTCGTCACGGGAGCCGGATCCTTGACGAGCGTCGCCCATGCGTTCATGCCCGCCGTGCCCGCCGCGCCCTCGCCGCCGACGGTGACCGCGCCGAACGCCGCGGCCGCCGAGGTTCGCTCGATCGCCAGCACGTCGTCGCCGTACTCGAAGCGCGCCGCCGGCTGCCCTGCGCGGACCCGCACGAACTGGAGCCGTCCATCCGGACCGACGAAGACCCAGTGGCCAGACGTCCTGGCGAGCACCGCGAGGTGCGCCCACACGCTGCGCGCCGCGTCGATGGCGACGAAGGGGAGATCGACGCCGCGCTCGATCGTTCCGACCGCCACGCCGGCCTCGGCGGCGAGCGCGCGGACGATGTCGCCGGCGGAGCGGCCCTCGAAGCTGGTCTCGACGCGCTCGTGCGCGAGGACCGCGCCGCCGTCGAGGGCCACGAGCCGCGCCGCCCCCCGGCCGGTCGACGTCACGCTGTGGACGGCACCTGTGAAGACCGTGTCGAGGCGGTCGCCATGGAACCCGAGTGCGATCGTGCCTTCGTCCCCGACCGCGACCACGGGACCGTCGCCACCACCGGCGACGTCGACCTCCGCATACGACACGTTCGGGGCGAGCGTGGATTCGACCGTGATACGTGTGACCGACCGAGCCCACGGGTCGCCTCGAGCGCCCGGGAAGAGACTCGAGACCGCTGCGGGGACCGTGGGTGGACCCCCGAACCCGCTGCCGCGAGCGGGCGCGCCCGCGAACGCGACCGCACAGGTCGGCCGCCGCAGCGGCGCCGCCGCTCGCCTCGCGAACGGTGCGTCGAGCATCACGACACCTCCTCCGTCGACGAGGTGTACCAGGTCAACTTGGAGCACTCGCCGTCGCGGCCGAGGCCGTTGGTCACGTCCCGGAAGACGAACGGTATGGGCGCCGAGAGCGCCCCCCTAGCCACGCGATCGCGGTCGGTGTAGGAGAAGCCTGCCGGCTCCTGGCGGACGTCCATGTGCAGGTGGTTGTGGAAGCTGATGCCCGTGCTGCCGGAGCGCATGATCGGCTGGCCGCGGCGCACGCGCTCCCCGATCGGGCTCGGGACGCCCGGGAAGAACTCCCGCACACTCGACTGCCTGCCGTGGAGGTAGAGGGCGTACGTCACGCCCTCCGTGCCACCCACCCCGCGGTCGTGCGTGGCGTCGGCTGCCACCGCGTTCAGATCGTCGTCGCGGTCGTGCCGGATCAGGATGAAGTTGCCACCGTTCACGTTCTGGTCGTCGGGGTCGGTGTCCATCCAGTCGACCACGGTGCCGGGCCGACTCGCCAGGATCACCGCGTCCTGCTCGAGCGAGAAGTCGTACGCGTACACCTGGTTGCCGTTCAGGAAGTTGTGGCTGAAGAGGCCCTGGTTCGCCTGGCCCACGTAGCACGAGCGACCGCGCGGATATGGCAGCGTGTAGGGCGAGGTGGCGTGCTCCGGGAAGCCAGCGAAGGCGTCCCCGCCAGCTGGATTGTAGCGGCCGCCGTTCGTCCTGCCGTCGTTGACCATGTACAACATCGCGTTGAAGGCGAACAGATGCTCGACGAGCGCGACCTTGCGGTCGAGGAGCCACGCCCGCGGGGCGAGATCGCCCGCGATCGCGCCGGCGCCGAGACCGCCGAGGATGCGGCCGAGCAGCGTCATGCCGATCGAGCCGCCGATGCACCAACCGACGATGAGCGACCAGTTGGGCCGGTCCGTCGCCCCCTGCAGGTCGACCAGACCCCACCGTCGCTTCGGATAGCAGGCGACCATCACCAGGCTCGTGAGCAGGCAGGCGCAGTCGGCGATCCCGGCGATGCGGGTGCGATTGGCCCCCGCGCCGCCGCTCGAGTCCCTGTCGTGGTTGGCGAGGGTGATGCCGGAGAGGATCGCCTCCCGCGCGCGGGTCGCAAGGTAGCGGTACCACAGCATCTCGCCCAGGTCGGGACCGGCGAGCGTGAGCCACATGCGCAGGTTCTGGCCGGTTGCGCCGCGCGTGTGCCGCCCTTCGATCGATCCGAGGAGGGTGGCGAGCCAGAACACGATGTGCTCGCCCCACGGCGGTAGGAACGGCCGCTTGGCGTGCCCGCGGGCGACGGCGAGCACCGACCCGAAGGAGAGGTTGAGCACGTTCGACGCCACGTCTCCCTCCTCGATCGAGAGGGCGTGGAGGAGGACCTGGAGCGCATCGCGCACGATCGCCGTCACGTAGGCGACGGTCTCGCACGTCTCGACGTCGAAGCGCCGGAACGTGTACACGGGGTGCTCGCCGGGCCGATAGGCGGGCAGGTCGGCCGGCGTGAGGTCGCTGCCGCTGGCGATCGTCTCCCCGCCGGCGGTGATCTCGGTCCGCTCGCGATCGAGGACCACGTCCGTGCCCATGAGCCAGCTCGCGTACCAGAGGTAGCGATCCTCGCTCGCCGCCGCGGCCGCCGCGGCGCCCAGGCTCCTGAACTCGCCGAACGCCTCCAACCGCACGAGTTCGGCGAGGGCGAGGCTTCCGTCGAGGAAGGCGCCGAGCGCGTCGGCGACGCAGCGGAGCGTGGCCGCGGCACGCGGCGCGTTCGCCTCGGCCAGCAGGCCGGCGAGCACCGTGGTGACGGTGTCGGCGTCGAGCTGTGGCAACCGCTCCTCCTGGAGACGCACGACCAGACGCCGGAGCATGCGTCCGAGCTCGCGACGCGTCCCGCGCGCCGCGACCGACTCCGCCGGCGCGCCCTCTTCCAACGCGTCGGCGAGTGTCGCCATGGCCCGCCACGCCTCGTGGAGCATGTCCTGAGGCGTGATCGCCAAGCGTGTCTGGAGGATGTCGATCAGCCCGGCCACGTGCGGCCGCAGGGCGGGCGCGGCCGGAGACTCCATGGCGTCCGCCAGGCGCCCGAGAAGCGTCCGGGCCAGACGCAGCCCGGTGCGCGCATCCGAGACGTCCATGTCGAGGCCAGGGCCGGTCAGCGCGGCGAGCAGGTCGCGGCCCCACTCGAGCAGCAGCGGCGCTGCGCCCTCCATGCGCGTGCGCCGCTCTTCGAACACGCGCACGGCGGCGTCTTGGAGGACCTCGGCCGCGAGCGCGCCGACGCGCTCCGCGAGGTGTCGGTCGGCGGCGACCCGTCCGAGCAACGCGGCCAGTTCGGCGCCGAGCGCGGCCTCGGCCCTCCGGCCGCGGCCGCGGGCGCGGCGTAGCCGCTGCGGCGCCACGAGCACTGCCCCCAGGCTCACGGCGAGAACCCCACGCTTGCGCCGCGGCTGGAACCGAGGGGTGGCACGGCCGCGAGCATGTCGCGGTAGGCGTCGTCCACGCGTCGCAGCTCCACGCGAAGCTCACCGCCGAGCTCACGGAGGGTCTCGATGATCGCGTCGAGCAGCGGACTCACGTCGAGCGCGTCGATCGCCGGGCCGACGCTGTCGTCCCAGTGGCGTTGCGCCGTGTCGACGAGGGTCCGGCCCGGGGCGAGCCCGCGGAGGTCGTCGATCACATCGCGATACGCGTGATCGAGGGCGGCGACGCGCGCGTGCGGCAGCAGCGCGTCGGCCGACAAGGCGTGCAGCACGTCGCCGAGTCGCGCCTCGAGCGCGTCGCCCAACGCGGCCGGCGCCAGCGCGTCGAGTCGCGCGAGCAGGCCGTCGACGCTGGGGCGCAGCGATTCGTCGAGGAACCCCAGGTCGAGCCCGGCGATCCGCTCGAGCGCAGCGTCGAACGCTTCGCGAACGGCGCGCAGGGCGTCCGGCCCACGGAGGAGGTCGTCGAGCGTGGCACGGAGCGCACCGAGGACCTCCAGGAATCGTCCGACCATCCGATCGAGCATCGTCTCCAAGGGCGCGAGGGCGTCGAGGAGTCGGCGCAGCGGAGCGACGACCTGCGCGCCGAGCACCTCCTCCACCCAGTTGCGCAGCTCCACCGTGGTCCCTGCCTGGCGGCGCAGGCCGTCGAGGACGCCGCCCGGCTCGTGGTACCGCTCCTGCCACGTCGTGAGCCGTTCCTCGAGGTCTGCCGTCGCCTGGTCGATGGCGCTGGCGAACGCGCCGATCGCCTCGAACGGTGCTCCGAAGAGCGGATCCAGGGGGTCGAATCGGTCGAGCGCGGCCAGCGCGGCCGCCCGCTCCGGGCCGTCGGGCAGTGCCTCGAGCGTCGCGCGCGGGACGGCGCGGTGCGCCGAGACCAGCGCCACGAGCCGTTCGCTGCCTCGCACGGCGTCGCAGACCGCGCGCATCGGAGTGAGCGCAGCGGCGAGTCGCCGGCGCACGCGCTCGCGGTCGAGATCGTCCACGGCCGCGCCGAGCGCCTCGAGCGGTCCGTCGAGCGCGCCCGCGTCTGGGATCTGCTCGAGCCGGCTCAGGACGGAGCCGATCCACGCGTCGAGCTGCTGTGGGCCGTCGGCGAGCGCGGCGAGCACTCGCTGCAGCCCGCGCGCAAGGCCCACCGCCCCGTCCGCCGTATCGAGCGCCCGCCGGAGCGCCTCCGGGACGGAGGCGACCGCATCGAACGCCGCCTCTGCGGGAACGATCTGCCCCACGCCCGCGGTCGCGTCACGGAGTGGACCCTCGAGCGCCTCCACCAGCGCGCCGGGGTCGAGACGGCTCACGGCGCCGCGGGCGTCGTCCAGGGCAGCCTGGATGGGGGCCGTCAGGCGTCCGGGCACGAGGCCGCGGCGCAGTGTGTCGTCGAGCGCATCGATGGCGCCGCGGACGGGGTCCAGCAGGGCGCTCGGTCGCACGCGATCGGCCTCGTCCAGGAGCGCGTCGAACGGAGCGTCGAGGGCGTCGCCGACCAGCACCGTGGGCTCGAAGCGGCGGACGTGCTGCAACAGGCGAGCCGGCTGGGCCCGCGCGCGCTCGAGCATCGCCACGGGACCGCGCTCGACCAGGTCTCCGAAGTCGATCACGATCGGGTCGGTCAGGGGGGCGAGGCTGTTCGGAAGCGCCGCCACGGCTCC
>SLSM01000328.1 GCA_007130445.1 Trueperaceae bacterium
CCGCACCGCGCTTCACCAACGGCCGGTACGCCGCGTGGAGCAGCGACAGGCGATGGCGGTCGTCGCTGCAGACGTGCGGGTCGCCCATGCGCACGTGCGGTTGCACGACGCGCAGGGCCTCCAACGAGTGGCCTTCTGGCCTGGACACGGCACCTCCATCGACCGACGAACGTGGAGCCCGGGATCGCCGACAGGTGCATCGTGCCACGGCCGCCCCGAGCACCGGGTGGGCCGCGTTGTCGAGCGCCGCGAGTCCGGCATCGGCAGGCAGCTTCCGCTAGCGCTAGCCTGCCGACATGACCCACGCGCTCATGTTCCTCCCCGCCACCGAACTCGCGGCGCGCATCCGTGCCCGCGAGCTCTCGCCCGTCGATCTCACGGAGGCGATGCTCGCCGCTGCCGAGGCCTCGCAGCCGAGGTCGAACGCCTTCGTCACCGTGTGCTTCGACGAGGCGCTAGCCACTGCACGCGAAGCCGAGGCTGCCGTGACCGCGAACCGACCGCTCGGGCCGCTGCACGGGCTGCCGCTCGTGGTCAAGGACCTGGTGCGCACCGCCGGGATCCGCACGACGTACGGCTCGCGCACACACGCCGACCATGTACCTGAGCACGACGCCCTCGTCGTGTCGCGCTTGAAGCGAGCCGGCGCAATCGTGATCGGCAAGACGACCACGCCCGAGTTCGGCCACAAGACGCTCACGGATGCCCCCCTCACGGGTGTCACCCGCAACCCGTGGGACTCGAGGCGGACGTGTGGCGGATCGAGCGGTGGCACCGCTGCGGCGATCGCCGCGGGCATCGGGCCGCTCGGGCTCGGTACCGACGGCGGTGGCTCGATCCGGATCCCCGCCGCCTGCTGCGGGATCGTGGGACTCAAGCCGACCCTTGGCCGCGTGGCGTATCCAGAGGCCGATGACACGTTCTCGAACATGTCGCATTACGGGCCCATGACGCGCACGGTAGGGGACGCTCGGCTGATGCTCGCCGCGATGGCCGGACCCGATCGAGAGGATGCGTCGTCGTACCGCCTCGCCCCACACGCCACGATGGACGCGCCGCTCGCCGCGCGACCAGGCGACCTGCGCGTGGGTTGGCTCCCGCGCGTCGGTGACCATCCGCTCGAGCACGAGGTCGAAGCGAGTGCGCTGGCGTTCACGCGGGTGCTCGAGACGCAGGGAGCGACGGTGGAGACGCTCGAGCTCGACGTGGTGGCCGAGGAGGACACCTTCGTGACCATCTTGCGCTCTGGCTTGTGGGCGCGGTCTCGCGGGCTGCTCGCGTCGCGACGAGCGCTCATCAGCGACTCGTTCGCTCGTTCGATCGAGCTCGGTGAGGCCGTGACGGCACGTCACCTGCACGACGCGCTCATGCGTCGCAGCGCACTCTTCCGACGCGTTCAGCGTGTGCTCGAGCGTGTCGACGTGGTGGTCTCGCCGGCGCTCACTGCGCCCGCGGTCGACGTGACGCAGGGCCACTTCGACCCGGTCACGATCGCCGGCGAGACGCACGCATCGCTGCGCACGGGTTGGCACCCCTACGCGTTCTTCGCGAACCTGACCGGTCACCCGGCCATCAGCGTCCCGTCCGGCTGGAGCCACGAGGGGTTGCCGCTCGCTGTGCAGGTGCTCGGTCCGTACGGTGGTGAGGCGCTGCTGCTCGACATCGCAGAACGCTGGGAGCAGCACCAGCCGTGGGCAGAACGGCGTCCGCCGACGCTGTGACTTCGAGCGACCTGTGTACTTGTATCGCTTGTCGATAAGCCTGTTCGCAGGTTGATATCTCGCACGGCATCCGCTAGGGTGCGCCATGCCACGCCCGGTCCACGGTGCGCCGCCTGCCCTCGATGACCGCGACCCCGTCATCGTCGCAGCGCTCCGCACACCCATCGGCCGCCACCGCGGCGCCCTGGCGGGCGTACGCCCCGACGACCTCGCCGCACACGTGCTGCGCGCAGTCGTCGAGCGCGCAGGCCTCGATCCCGGAAGCGTCGACGAGGTCATCCTCGGCTGCGCCAACCAGGCGGGCGAAGACAACCGCAACGTCGCCCGTATGGCGCTGCTGCTCGCGGGCTTCCCGGACCACGTGCCGGGCGTCACCGTCAACCGACTGTGCGCGAGTGGCCTGACGGCCGTGAACCAGGCGGCTCGCGCGATTCGTTCGGGCGAGGCCGAGATCGTCATCGCCGGTGGCGTCGAGAGCATGACCCGCGCTCCGTACGCCTTGCCGAAGAGCCCGCGCTCGTTCGGCCCCGGCGGCGACGTCACGGCCTTCGACACCAGCCTCGGCTGGCGGTTCCCCAATCCACGCATGCGAGATCGCTTCCCGCTCGAGGCGATGGGCGTGACGGCGGAGAACATCGTCGACGCCGCGGCGCGCGGCGAGCTTCCCGGGGGACCGATCACGCGTGAGGAGCAAGACGCCTTCGCGCTCGAGAGCCACGCGCGCGCCGTGCGCGCCATGCAGGCCGGTCGCTTCGACGACGAGCTCGTCGCCGTGTCCGTTCGCGAACGGACGACGACGCACGACGTACGCCTCGACGAACACCCGCGCTACACCCTCGACGACGGCGTGCCGACGCTCGCCACCTCGCTCGAACAGCTCGCTGCACTGCGACCGATCTTCCGAGAGGGGGGTAGCGTCACGGCCGGCAACGCCAGCGGGATGAACGACGGCGCAGCGGCGCTCGCCCTCACCAGTGCCCACATGGCGAAGACCCTGGGCCTGCAGCCGCTCGCCCGCTGGATGGGCGCGGGCGCCGTCGGGGTCGACCCGAGGATGATGGGATTGGGTCCCGTGCCTGCGACCACGAGGCTCCTGCAGCGTTTCGGCCTGAGCGTCGACGACCTCGATCTCGTCGAGCTGAACGAGGCGTTCGCGGCACAAGCGCTGGCGGTGATCCGCTCGCTCGGACTCGCTACGCATCGGACCAACGTCAACGGCGGCGCGGTCGCGCTTGGCCACCCGCTCGGCGCTTCTGGAGCCCGCATCCTGACGACGCTCGTCCACGAGTTGCAGCGCCGCGACGGCTCCCGCTACGGCCTCGCGACCCTGTGCGTCGGCGTCGGCCAGGGCGAGGCCACACTGGTGGAGCGCCTGTGATGCTGCGCGCCAGCGACCGCACAGCGCCGTCGCGGGGGGGCCGGCCGTGAAGCGCGTCTCGATCACGAGCGCCGAGGAGGCCGTGCGCCGAGTGCGCTCGGGCGACACGCTCCTGGTGGGCGGCTTCGGCATGACCGGAAACCCGGTCAACCTGCTCCACGCCCTGGCGCGCACCGAGGTGCGCGACCTCACGTACGTCGGCAACAACGTCGGCGAGCGTGGCCTCGGCGGTGGGCGGCTCCTTCGCAACGGACAGATACGCACCGCCATCGGGTCGTACTTCACCAGCAACCCCGAGGTCGTCGAGGCAGCCCAGGCCGGACGCATCGAGGCGCGCGTGCTGCCTCAGGGATCGCTGGCAGAGGCGCTGCGCGCCGGCGGTGCGGGTATCGCCGCGTTCTACACCCCCACCGCAGCCGGCACGATCGTGGCCGACGGCGCCGAGGTGCGCGTGTTCGAAGGGCGCGAACACGTGCTGGTCGAGGGCATCCGGGGCGACGTGGCCTTCGTGCGAGCGCACCTCGCGGACCGCGCCGGCAACCTCGTGTACCGGATGACCGAGCAGAACTTCAACCGCGCGATGGCCATGGCCGCGCGCGTGGTGATCGCGGAGGTGGAGCGGGTCGTGGACGTCGGTGAGATCGCGCCCGAGCACGTCCATACGCCCGGCGCGCTGGTCGACGTCGTGGTGCAGGCGAGCATTGGACTCGAAGAACTCGGGACGTCGGCGACCGTTGCGGGCGCGACACGCAACCCTTCACCGGCCAGGCTCGCGATGGCGCATCGGGCACTGGCCGAGCTCCGGCCCGGCGACGTCGTGAACCTCGGCATCGGCATCCCCACGCTCGTCGGCGATCTGCTCACGCCCGAGCACGGCGTGCTGCTGCACACCGAGAACGGCATGCTCGGCGTGGGGCCCGCCCCGGCCGACGGCGGGGCGATGGACTACCCTGTCAACGCCGGGAAGGTGCCGGTGACCGCGCTCCCTGGGGCGAGCTACTTCGACAGCGCCGACTCCTTCGCCATGATTCGCGGTGGCCATGTGGACATCGCGATCATGGGTGGTCTGCAGGTCGACGAGGCCGCCGACTTGGCCAACTGGGCGGTCCCTGGGAAGCCCTTGCTCGGTGTGGGCGGCGCGATGGACCTGGCGCTCGGCGCTCGACGGTTGATCGTGATGATGACGCACACCGAACGCGACGGCTCCGCCAAGATCGTCGAGCGGTGCACGCTCCCGCTCACCGCACGCGGCGTGGTGGACCTGGTGATCACCGACAAGGCGGTCTTCGGGTACGTCGATGACGCGTTGACGCTGTTGGAACTCATGCCCGGCGCGACGCTGGAGGAGGTGCGCGCCACGACTCGGGCGCGCTTCCGCGAAGCGCTGCGCGACGATCCGGCACGCGCGGCTGTGTAGGTACACCAGGTCGCCGGCCGGCACCGGACCAGACAGGTGCTAACGTATCAGCAACCAACAAGGATTATCGCACTGCAATAAGCCAAGAAGGGGGGTGCGCGTGTTCATCGAATCGCTCAGCAAGGGCCTCGCCGTCCTCGAGGCCTTCCAGCCCGACGCTCCCGCGCTCAGCCTCTCCGAGTTGGCGCGCCGCACCGGCATGTCGATGGGATCGGCCCAACGCATCACGCACACCCTCACCACCCTCGGCTACCTCGACAAGGACCCGGACACCAAGGCCTACCGCGTCGGTCCTCGCGTCCTGCGCCTCGCTCGTTCCTACATGCAGAGCGTCGACCTCCAGCGCGCGAGCCAGCGACCCATGCAAGACCTCGCCCGGGAGATCGGCGAGACCGTCAACGTGTCGGTGCGTTCCGGCATGGACATCGTCTACGTGCTGCGCATCCCGGGTCAGGACAGCATCGTGCTCCCCAACCTCTGGGTCGGGTCCAACCTCCCCCTGCAGTTCACCAGCATGGGCCGGGTCATGATCGCGCACCTCGAACCAGCCGAGGTGGAGAGCATCATCGGGCAGATCGCCTTCCCGTTCGCCACCAACGCGCGTGAGGTGAGCGAGGCGGCGTTCCGACTCGATCTCAGCGAGATCCACGAGCGTGGCTACGCCATCAACGATCGTGACCTCCGACCCGATCTGCGCTCCCTCGCCGCACCGATCTTCAACCACGATGCGCGTGTCGTCGCGGCGCTCGGCGTCGCCGTGAGCGCCCATCGGTACGACGTTCGCTCGCTGCACGATCGCCTCGTCGACCCCCTCCTGAGGGCAGCGGCCGCCGTGTCGCAGAACCTCGGTTTCGAACCGACCGACGACGGAAGGAGGCGCCTCGCGAGACCGCCCGCATGACCGACGACCAACACCACGCAACCCAGTTCGAAAGGGAGATCCGTATGCCACATACACCACTGCGCCGCATGAGCCTGATCCTGGCGTTCACGCTCCTCCTCGCGCCGCTCGGAGCCGCCCTCGCACAGAGCAGCGGCGGCACCCTGCGCGTCGCCATCAACAGCGACCCCAGCAACCTCGACCCGCACCGCTCCACCGCCTTCATCACCCGTGTCGTGCTCGGCAGCGTGGTCGAGGGACTCTTCAACCTCGACGAGAACTACCAACCGATCCCCGAACTCGCCACCGGTTTCGAGGCGAGCGACGACCGTCTGACGTACACGATCTCGCTGCGCGACGACGTCGTCTTCCACGACGGCAGTGTCATGACCTCGGCCGACGTCGTGGCGTCGCTCACGCGTTGGCTGGCGCTCTCGACCCCCGGGCGTAACCTCTCGCCCGACATCACGGGGTTCGAGGCCATCGACGACCACACCGTCCAGTTCACCTTCAGCCGCCCCATCGGCGCATTGCTGATCTCGGCCCTGGCGTTCTCGTACCAGGCTCCCGCGATCCTGCCCGCCGCCTTCGTCGAAGCGCTCGACGAGGCCGAGGTCATCCGTCAGCCGATCGGCACCGGACCCTACAAGATCGCCTCGATCCAATCCGGCAACCAGGTCCGTCTCGAGCGCCACGACGACTACGCAGCACGCGACGAGGACCCGATCGGCATGGGCGGCGGCAAGACCGCCTATCTCGACGCCGTGGTGCTGTTCGTGACCCCCGAAGCCGCCGTGCGCGCCTCTGGCCTCGAAGCCGGCGACTTCGACTTCGCCCTCGGCCTCCCGAGCGACGGCCTGCCGCGCTTCTCCGCGAACCCCAACCTGACGCTCTACACCCCGTACCAGGGATCGCTCGACATCGCGCTCAACAGCAGCGAGGGGATGTTCACCGACCTGCGCCTGCGCCAAGCCTTCGTGGCCGCGCTCGACATGGACACCATGATGCTCGCCGCCTTCGGCGACCCCTCGCTCTACCGCATCGATGGCGGCCTCTGGCCGCAGGAGACCGCCTGGTGGACCGACGCGGGCACCGATCCCTACAACCAGAAGGACGTCGAGCGCGCACGGCAGCTCGTCGAAGAGGCCGGTTACGACGGCTCGCCCATCCGCTGGATGACCACCCGCGAGAACCAGGGCTACTACGAGACCGCCGTCGTCGCCAGCCAGCTCCTGCAGCAGGCCGGGTTCATGGTCGAGCTCGAGGTCGTCGACTTCGCCACCATCCTCTCGCGCCGCCGCGACGCCAGCGTCTGGGACGTCTTCCAGACCGGTTTCTCGATCCAACCGGACCCGACGCAGTACCTGGTCTTCGACTGCAACTGGCCCGCATTCTGGTGCGACGCCGAGAAGGACCGCCTGGTCGAGGAGCTCGGTGTCGACCGCGACTTCGATGAGCGTTACGCCATCTGGGAGGAGCTCCAGAGCTACTACTGGGAGTTCCACCCAGCGGTGAAGGTCGGCGACTACTTCAACCTCTACGGCTCGTCGAACCGCGTCAACGGCTACGCCTCGCTCAACCAGGTGTTCTGGTACAACGTCTGGCTGGATTGATCCGCGTGCCGTCCGCCACGACCCAGCCGCGGCGTGCCGCAGCGCTCGTCCGCGCCCTCGGGAGGCCCCGCATCGTGCGGGGCCGCGGGGGCGCGGCGGGGGTCGCGACGTGACCGCGTTCATCATCCGGCGCCTGATCGCACTCATCCCGGTCGCGCTGGTGGTGGGGACCACCGTCTTCGGACTCGTGCACCTCATCCCCGGTGACCCCGTCTCCGTCATGCTCGGACCCGGCGCCTCGAGCGCAGAGATCGACGAGCTGCGGGACCAACTGCGCCTCAACGACCCGCTGCCGAGCCAGTACGTCGCCTGGCTCGCCCGTACCGTCACGGGCGACCTCGGCGACTCGATCGTGCAGCAGCGACCCGTCCTGACGGTGATCGCCGAACGCCTGGAGCCGACGATCGTCTTGGCCGTGGCTGCGACGCTCGTGGGCGTGCTGCTCGGAGTGCCTTTCGGCATCACCGCGGCCTCTCTGGCCGGCCGTCCCATCGACCGCGTGCTGATGATCGTCGCCGTCGCCGGTATCTCCATCCCGTACTTCTGGCTCGGGCTGATGGGCATCATCGTCTTCGCCGTCGAACTCCGCTGGCTCCCCGCCACTGGCTATCTATCGCCCTTCAGCGAAGGCTGGGCCTCGCTGCGATATCTCGTTCTGCCCGTGCTGGCGCTCGGCTTCAGCCAGGCGGGCTTCGTCGCTCGCCTCAGCCGCGCCACCACGCTGCAAGTCTTGCAAGAGAACTACATCCGAACCGCCCGGGCGAAGGGCATGCGCTCACGCCGCGTACTCGTGCGCCACGCCCTGCGCAACGTGATGATCCCGGTCGTCACCGTCGTAGGGCTCAGCTTCGGTGTACTCCTCGGCGGCGCGATCGTCACGGAGACGGTGTTCGGCATTCCTGGCATGGGACGGCTGATCCTGCAAGCGATCCAACAACGCGACTACCCCATCATCCAAGGGGCGTTGCTGCTCGTCGCCATGTTCAACGTCCTCGTCAACCTGGTCGTGGACCTCGTCTACGTCCTGATCGACCCTCGGATCTCGTACTCGTGAGGGGGGGAGCATGACCACCACCGCGACCACCACGGCCGGCACGCGCCCTCCGCGCACGCGCCTGCAGCGACTCGTGAGCATCCTGCGCGGCTCGCCCGGCGTGCCGATCGGTGGCGGGGCGCTGCTCTTCTTCGCGGTGGTGGCCCTCACCGGCCACTCGTGGGTTCCCGACCCGTTCGCGCAGGACGTCATCAACCGCCTCCAACCCCCATCCGCCGACGCCTGGTTCGGCACCGACGAGTTCGGACGCGACCTATTCGCTCGCATGGTCACCGGCACACGGACCACGCTGCTCGTCGGCGCCACCGTCTCCCTGCTCGCAGGCATCGCCGGCGTCTTGATGGGCATGCTCGCCGGCTATTACGGCCGTCTCGACGGGGTCATCATGCGCGTCATGGACGGTCTGTTGGCCTTCCCGAGCGTCGTGCTCGCGCTCGGACTCGTCGCCGCCCTCGGCCCGCGGATCTCGAACACCATCATCGCGCTTGCGATCGTCTACACACCGCGCATCGCGCGCCTCATCCGGGGCGTCGTCCTCAGCTTGAAGCAACAGGACTACGTGATGGCCGCGCGAGCCTTGGGCGCGCGCGACGAGCGGATCCTGCGCAGCCACGTGCTGCGCAACATCGTCGACGTGATCATCGTGCAGCTCAGCTACATCTTCGCGCTCGCCGTGATCGCCGAGAGCGCGCTGTCGTTCCTCGGTGTCACCGGCTCGGTCACGAACCCGTCGTGGGGCGGCATCCTCAGCGACGGTCGCACGTACATCTACCAGGCACCCAGCATGACGGTGATCCCTGGCATCCTGATCGCGCTGTTGGTCCTGGCACTCAACGTCCTCGGAGATGGACTCCAGGAGCGTCTCGATCCACGGCTGCGAGGTCAGTTCCGCGGCTGATCGTGCGCCCATGCACCCCGCCGGCCGCCGCCAGTCGGCTGCCAGACACCACACCGGAGGACCTCATGCAGAGACCAACCGTCGCCGTCGGCGGCTTCGCCCAGGAAACCAACACCTTCACCGGGATCCCGACCACCATGGCCGACTTCGAAGGGCGCGGCGGCGAGCTGGTCCACGGCCCAGACGTCGTGACCGATCACCGCGGCGTCAACAGCGTCATGGGCGGCTTCATCGACGACCTCGAGACAGTGCACGCCACGATCCTGCCGACGCTGCATGCACGCGCCTGCCCCGGTGGTCCCCTGACGCGCTCCACCTACGAGGCCATCCGCGACGACCTGCTCGCGCGCCTCACCGAGCTGCCGCACTACGATGCGATCCTGCTCGCGCTCCACGGCGCCATGGTCGCCGAGGGGTTCGATGATCCCGAGGGCGACCTCCTGACACGCGTCCGCGCCATCGCTGGCGCGCGTCCAGTGTTCGTGGTGCTCGACCTGCATGCCAACGTCTCGAGCACCATGGTGCACGCGGCCGACCTGATCGTTGGCTACAAGACCTACCCTCACGTCGACATGGCCGAGTGCGGTCGCACGGCCTCGGCGGCGCTTCGACGCGTCCTGGCCGGCGATGCGACGCTCCATCGAGCCTTCGTCCCGTTGCCGATGCTGCTGCCGAGCATCCGCATGCGCACCATCGACGAGCACGGTCCCTATGCGCGCCTACAGCGTCACGCCGCCGAACTCGCGGGCACCGAGCCAGACGTGCTCGAGCTCGGCCTCTACGGCGGCTTCCCCTACGCCGACGTGCCCTTCCACCACGCAGGCGTGCTCGTGTATCACGCCCGCTCGGTCGAGCGGGCGCGTGCGCTTGCCCACGAACTCGCACAGCGCTTCTGGGACGCCCGCCACGCCTTCCTGGCAGAGCTCCAGAGCGCCGAGGCGGCGGTCGAGCGTGCCCTGCAGGCCACCGAGCACCCGCTGGTGCTCGCCGACGTGGCCGACAATCCCGGGTCCGGCGGCGCCGGCGACACCCCCGGGCTGCTGCGGCTACTCGTTGCCCGCGACGCACCCGGAACGTTCGTCGGCATCCTCTTCGACCCCGAGAGCGCCGAGCGAGCGTTCGCGCTCGGCGAAGGCGCCGAGGGGGCGTTCGCCCTCGGCGGCAAGGTGAACCCCGAGCACGGTCGGCCGGTCCGGGTCGACGCGCGCGTCGAGCGCCTCAGCGACGGCGTCTTCACCGTGACCGGTCCGATGATGCGGGGTAAGCGCGAGCGCCTCGGGCGCAGCGCGTTGCTGCGCGTGGGCAACGTGCTCGTGGCGGTCAGCGAGGGCCGCGCCAGCGTCAACGACCCGGCCATGCTGACCATGCTGGGCCTGGACGTGCGAGACCTGCGGGTGCTGGCGCTCAAGGTCAAGGGCCACTTCCGCGCCGCCTTCGACCCACTCGTCGCGCAGGTGATCGAGGCCGAGGCGCCCGGTGCCAGCATGACGGACTTCACCCGCCTGACGTACCACCGGCGATTGGTACCCGCCTTCCCGTTCGAGATCGACACCCCCTACCCGCCGGCGGTCGCTACGACCGCCGACACCGGAGGCAGCGACACATGACCGAGGTCCGCTACGCGAAACTCACCTGGCCTGAGGTGCAGGGCTACGCCGAACGTGACGCGCTGGTGATCATCCCGACCGCCGCCGTCGAAGAGCACGGCCACCACCTGCCGCTCGACACCGACGTGCTCATCGGCGAGACCATCGCACTGCGCGCTGCCGAACGTGCCAACCACCCCACACTCGTGATGCCACCGCAATGGATCGGCTTCGAAGCCCATCACATGGACTTCCCCGGAACCATCGACGTCGACTGGGACACCTTCGTGCGCTACGGACTGTGCGTCACGCGCTCGTTGGCACGTCACGGCTTCAAGCGCATGCTGATCCTGAACAGCCACGGCTCCAACCGGCCGCTGATCGAGATCGTCGCGCGCCAGACCGTCATCGAGCATCCCGACGTGCTCTGCACCGCGATGAGTTGGTGGGAGCTCCAGGACGCACAGCGCGCGTTCAACGCCGTCCGTGAGTCGGAGATCACCAGCCACGGCTGCGAACTCGAGACGTCCGCCTACCTGGCGATCGAGCCGGAGCGCGTACAGATGGACAAGGCCGTGCGCGACATCGACGCGAGCGGCAGCCCGCACTTCTGGGCCGACCTGATGGCACAACGCCCCACAGCGGATTCGAAGAACCCGGTGAAGTACATGGAGATCTGGAGTGCGTTCTCGCGCACGGGGGTTCGGGGCGACGCCACCAAGGGCACCGCCGAGAAGGGGCAGCTCGTCCTCGACGCCGCCGTCGGTGAACTGGTCGAGCTGATCGACGAGATCGCCGCGCGCCCGATCCGCCGAGGGAAGGACCACCACCGCCTGCCATGACCACGCCCGCCACCGCATCCACGCGCGTGCGCCCCTTCCACCGCAGCCCCGAGCACGCGTACCCGATGATCGTTCGCGGGGAGGGTGTGTGGCTCTGGGACGACCAGGGCCGGCGCTACCTCGACGCCGCCTCGGGCGCATTGGTGTCGAACCTGGGGCACGGCCGCGCCGACATCGCCGAGGTCGCAGCGCGACAGGCGCGTGAGCTCGACTTCGTGCACGGAAGCCAGTTCACGTCCCCTGCGCTCCACGAGCTCGCGGAGCGCCTGGTGCCATTCGCACCACCCGGCCACTGGCGCTTCTTCGCCACCAGCGGCGGCAGCGAGGCGACCGAGAGCGCCATCAAGCTCGTGCGCCAGGTACAGGTCGAGCGCGGACAGGGCCAACGCGACATCATCGTCACGCGCTCACGCAGCTACCACGGTGCCTCGCTCGGTGGCCTGGCGGCCTCCGGCATGGGCGCGCGCAAGGCGCTCTACGCGCCACTGCTTCGGGAGGAGGCCTTCGCCAAGGTGCCCCCGCCAGATCCGACCGCCGACGCCCACCACGACGCGCGTGCGCTCGAAGCGCTCTTCGACCGCGTCGGCGCCGAGCGGATCGCGGCCGTGATGCTCGAGCCGGTGATCGGTGCCGCAGCCCCCGGCCTGGCACCGTCGGCCGGAACCTACGAAGCGCTCCGCGCGCTGTGCGACCACCATGGGGTCCTCCTGGTGTTCGACGAGGTGATGAGCGGCCTGGGACGCACCGGTCGCAACTTCGCGCTGGAGCACTGGGGTGCCGTCCCAGACGCGATCATCGTCGGCAAGGGGCTGGGTGCCGGGTACGCGCCGCTTGGAGGCGTCCTCGTCGGGGAGGAACTCGTCGCAGCGATCGCGCAGGGGTCCGGGAGCTTCGTCCACGGGTTCACGTACGCCGGCCACCCCGTGTCGGCCGCGGTGGGAGCCAAGGTGCTGCACGTCCTCGTCGAAGAGGACCTGGTGGCAGCCGCGGCGTCAGCGGGCGAGCGCCTGCAACGAGAGCTGCGGGCGATGGCGGCCATGCATCCCGAGGTCCACGACGTACGCGGGTTCGGTCTGCTGATCGGCCTGATACTGGGCGCTCCCGGCGAGGCTCGCCCGCTGCGGCGACCCGGCTACGCTGGGGCCGTCAACCGGGCCGCCCTCGCCGCCGGCCTCAGCGTGTACCCGGGCGGCGGCGGCGAGCCCGACGGACGCGGCGACCACCTGCTGATCGGGCCACCCTTCTCGATCACGACGACCGAAAGCGACGAACTCGTGGAGCGTCTCGACCGTGCGCTCGCCGACGCGCGCTGCCATCTCGCAACCTTCGATGGCTGAGGAGCGCACGAGTCGCGCGCGACCACCGTGCGAGCCGATCGCTCGCGTCGTCCGGCGCTCCACGCCCGGACTCCCCTACCCGGTGCGGCTCACGGACGGGCTCGTCGACCTGGTGGCGCTCGAGCGTCCGGAGGCGACGTGGGTCCATGTGGCGCAGTTGCCGGACCGCTGATCGCCGCACTCCAGCCCATACGCCGCAGACCCCACGCTGGTACCCTGGGTCCACCATGACCGCCACAGGAACACCAGAAGCCCAGCGCACGCTCCTCGTCACCGGCGCGGCCGGCTTCATCGGCAGCGCGGTGGTGCGGCACCTGCTCACGAGCACCCCGCACCACGTGGTGAGCTACGACGCCCTGACCTACGCGGGCAGCCGCGACAACCTGCCCGACGACGAGCGCGACGGGCGCCACACCTTCGTGCACGCCGACATCAACGACGCAGGCGTCCTCGACCACACGCTGTCGCACTTCGAGCCCGATGCGGTGCTGCACCTGGCCGCCGAGAGCCACGTCGACCGCAGCATCGACGGCCCGGCCGCGTTCATCCGCACCAACGTGCAAGGGACCTTCGTGCTCCTCGAGGCCGTCCGGCGCTTCCTGGCCATGCGCACGGCGTTCGAGCGCGAGCGCTTCCGCTTCGTGCACGTCTCCACCGACGAGGTGTTCGGCAGCCTCGGCGCCGAGGGCGCCTTCGAAACGCGCACGCCGTACGACCCGCGCTCGCCCTACAGCGCCAGCAAGGCCGGCTCCGATCACCTGGCGCGGGCCTGGCACCACACCTACGGACTGCCGGTGGTGGTCACGAACTGCAGCAACAACTACGGCCCCTACCAGTACCCCGAGAAGCTCATCCCGCACGTGATCCTGCGGGCGATCCACGGCCTGCCGCTGCCGGTCTACGGCGACGGCAGCAACGTGCGCGACTGGCTCTACGTCGACGACCACG
>SLSM01000058.1 GCA_007130445.1 Trueperaceae bacterium
AGGGCAGGATCGTGGTCGAAGGCACCGGCGTGCCCCACGCCCTCGAGCAGCCACACGCCCGCCCACGGCGCGGCGTTGGCGAGCACCTGCGCCTGGCCGACGGGGATCAGGCGGTCGCTGCGGCCGTGCACGATCATCAGCGGCAGCCCGTCGAGCGTGGCCGCCTGGTCGACGGGTCGCACGTTCTGCAGGTCGAAGCCGTGCAGCAGCCGGTGCGTCCAGCGCACCAGCGGTAGCACGAACAGCGGCAGGCCGCTGGCGTCGGGCCACTCCTGCACGATGATCGGCCACACGTCGGCGTAGGCCGCGTCGGACCACACGGCGCCCACGCGCGGGTCGAGCGCCGCAGCGTAGAGCACGCTGGCGCCGCCCATCGACACGCCCAAGAGCCCGACGCTGCCGGGGGCGACGCCGGCCTCCTCCACCAGGTGCTGCACGCCGGCGATCACGTCGAAGCGCTCCATGAAGCCGAACGCGTAGCGACCCTCGCCCGAGGCGCCGTGGCCGCGCAGGTCGAGCATCAGCACCTGGAAGCCGGCCGCCTGGAGGTCGAGCGCGAGCCGCACGAAGCCGTCGCCCCACGTGTTCGACTTGCTGCCGTCCTTGCCATGCACCAAGACCACGCCCACGTCGGCTCCGGGCACGGGGAGCAGCCAGGCGTCGAGGTCGGCGCGGTCGTCCGCGGAGCGCAGCGTCAGCGTCTCGAAGGTGCCGCCGAGGGCGGCAGGTGTCACGTTCTCGACGACGTTTCGCACGGGTCTCGTCAACTGGTCGGTGATGAACGCTCCGAGCGCGAAGCTCGCTCCCGCCAGGACGACGAGCGTCGCCAGCGTGAGCCAGAGCGCGGACGTCCGCCGCCGAGGTGCCGGTGCTGCAGATGCTGCTCGGGCCATGCGGAATGCTACCGGAGCGCACGTGGCGCTCTTGTATACTCCCGGGACGCCGAGGCGGCTAGAGCGCCCATCGCGAGGTGAGTACGTGTCCGAACGCAAACCGATCCAGTTGACCGCCAAGGGTCTCGAGAAGCTCAAAGAGGAGCTGCGGTACCTCAAGGACGAGAAGCGCCAGGAGCTCACCGAGTACATGGGTGCCGCCCTGGCCGACGGCGACCTGCGTGAGAACGCCGCCTACGACGAGGCGCGCATGCTCCAGAGCGCCAACGAGGCGCGGATCGCCGACCTCGAGGAGGTCGTCAACCGGGCCGTGGTCGTCGAGACGTCCGACGCCGCCGACGCCCCCGCCACGCTGGGTGCGAGCCTGCACGTCGAGGACGACAAGGGCGCGAAGCACGTGTTCCACCTGGTGGGCTCGCTCGAGTCCGACGTGCTGCAGAACCGGATCTCCGACGAGTCCCCGCTCGGCCAGCAGTTGCTCGGCCGCCGCGCCGGCGACGAGGTCGCACTGGGCTCGCGCCGCTTCAAGGTCGTCTCGATCCTGTTCGAGTGAACCCTCGCTACGCGTCCTGACCGGTGTCTCGAGGGCGCGCTGCGAGACGCTCCATGCGCACCAGCATCGTCGACGACGGTGCCACGCGGCCGGTCAGGTAGGTCGACAAGCGGCTCGTGGAGGTCCCGACGCGTGCGGCAGACGCGCTGCGGTCGAGGCCGCTCGCCTCGAAGGCAGCCCGGACGCGCCGCGCCACCTCCTGACGCTCGGCGAGCGCACCCGCCGAACGGGCGCGCTCCAGTCCGCGCTCCAACAGGAGCGCCGTACCGTAGGGCCGCGTCACCTGGAGCGCCTGCTCGAGATCGCGCGCCACTGGGCCCCACGGATCGCGGCGCACGGCACGCAGGACACGCCGCCAATCCGTCAGGCTCCCCCGCTCGACGGCCGTGAGCACGGCCTCGAACGGCCAGGTCTCGACTGGGTCGGTCGGCGCAGCGTCGACGTTGCGGAAGCGCAGTCGGCTCATGGCGCCTCGTCGGGCGGTTCGACGATCCGGTCGGCAAGCGACCGGCACACGGCCACGACGCTGTCCCAGTTGTGCCAACGCGGATCGAGTCGCTCGTAGCGCGACAGTTGCCGGGTCGTCTTCGTGTCCTTCGGTCGCGGCTCGGTGAGTTGCCGCACCAGTTGCGTCGCGACGCCGTCACCGCCTTCATGTTGGTCGGCGTAGTAGTCGTCGATCTGCGCCAGCACGTGTGCCGCTCGGTCGATCCCGGCGCGCTCGGCGAGCGCCGCGACGTCGAGGTAGTCGCGCACCTGGTCGCGTCGCACGATCAGATATGCCTTGACGCGCAGGATCTCGTCGGCCGTGGGGACCCGAAGACGACCTCCGGCCGGCACATCGACGTCGATCACCTCGAGTGGCCGACGTCGACGCAGTTGCCGGACGCCAGCCTCGATGTCGCCGATGTCCCCGAGGATGATCTTCCCCGGCACGACGCGGTTGGTGACCCAGCCATCGGTCGCCTCGATCGCTGCCAGCACGTCATCGAAGCGCTCCGCGAGATCTGCGACGACGTGGTCGTGGTCGAACGAGTCGCGGTGTCCCGCGTACCACGCCGCCGCGGCATCGCCGACGAGGACGGCGGCGCGCGCTTGGGGCACCCGCCGCCGTGCTCAGGGGCGCCGCTGGGAGGCGGCGCCGCACTCAAGGGGGGTCAGTCGCCGGTATAGGTGAGGAACACGAAGTCGTTGTCCGCGGCGCCGGTGTGACAGCTGACGCACATCATGTGCATGTCGCTGCCGACCTCGGCCCACATGCCCTCGAAGGCGCCGTCGGAGCCGCGCTCGAACATGCCGTACTCCCAGTCGCCGTTGTCGGGGTCGAAGCCCGCGACCTTGCGCATGGCGGTCACCACGAACACGCTCAGGTCCTCACCGAGGCTGGCCTTGATGAACTCCGAGCCCTCGGGGAACGGGAAGCTACGGGACAGCGCGGCGTCGGCGCCGGCGTCGTTGACGAACACGTCCTTCACCGTCGGGTGGGCGCTCGCGATCGAGTTGGGCTGCGGGTTGAGGCGGGTCCACTCGCGGTAGTCGGGCGGGCCTTCGCTCATCCCCTGGGCCACCACCATCGTGATGGTCAGACCGACGAGCAGGACGGACGCGAGGGCGAGCGATCGAATGGCACGGGTCTTCATGCAGCACCTCCATGGCGCGATCGGGACGTATGTCCCACCATGCGCGGTGAGGGCTCGCGACGTCCGTCGTGCAGTTGACGGACGCACGGACGCGGCCCCTAGGCGCCGCTCGAACGCTCGTGCACGTCCAGGAATGGCGCGGGCACCCAACCCTCCACCGACCGGCCGTCGTCGGCGCGGAAGCGCACCATGTAGTAGTCGAGCACCGGGTTCGACTGGTACATCACCACCTCCACCACGCTGCCGGCGCGGATCGTGCCGCGCACCTCGGACCGCAGGTGGCTGTCGTACAGATGCACCATCGGCTCGACGACCGCACCGTCGACGCTGCCGTGCAGCGTGCCCGTGTACCCGCTGCCCATCGGCTGCGGTATGCCGCACTGATCGGGGTCGGGGTTGTCGTCGAACACGAAGGTGGGGACCTCGATCGGGGCGTCTGGGGCCGGAAGGACCAGCACGACGCTCGGATCGGTGTCGGCGCCGGCATGCGTCGTCAACGCGCCGAGCGTGAGCACGACGGCGGCCGCGACGAGCGCGGCGAACGGGCGAACGCGGGCTCCGGCA
>SLSM01000161.1 GCA_007130445.1 Trueperaceae bacterium
AGCGACCGACGCGCCAGCGACCGACGCGAAAGGGACCGACGCGATAGCAGCCGATGCGATAGCGACCGACGTGGACGGCGCGCACTACCTCGTGCGTGCACCGGCGCCAGTGCACGAAGTCGAGCGCCTCGTGGACGAGTTGCGAGTCCACCCAGTGCTCGCCGCTACCGTGTGGGCGCGTGGGCTGCGCGACGACGTCGCCCGGTCCCTGTCTCCCACACTCGAGCGCGCGCCGATTCCTGCCCTGGAGGAGGCGGCCGCTCGGCTGGCCCGAGCGCTCGAGCACGGCGAGCGGATCCTCGTGCACGGCGATTACGACGCCGACGGCGTCACGGCCACGGCGCTCCTCACCATCGCCCTGCGCGCGCTGGGCGGTCGTGTCACGCCGTACCTTCCCGACCGGCTCCAGGACGGCTACGGACTGCGTGCCGAGCGCATCGCCGAACACGCCGAGGCCGCCAACCTGTTCGTGGCGGTCGACTGCGGCATCGGCGACGTCGCGGAGGTCGCTGCGCTGCGCGCAGCCGGGGTGGACGTGATCGTGGTCGATCACCACCTACCGGGCGAGATGCGCCCGGATGCGCTCGTCGTGCATCCTCTCGACGGAACCGGTACGGCGGACCTCACGGGCGCAGGTCTCGCGTACCACCTGGTGTGGGCACTCCACGAACGCCTCGGCCTGGCACCACCGAGCGATCTCGCCGACGTGGCGGCCCTCGGCACGATCGCCGACGTGGCGCCGCTCCTGGGGCCGAACCGCGCCCTGGTCAAGGTTGGGCTGGAGCGGTTGGGTGTCACGGAGCGCCCCGGACTGCGGGCGCTCGTAGCGCTCGCGAAGCTCCGACCACCGCTGAGCGCGCGCAACGTCGCGTTCGTGCTGGGACCACGGCTGAACGCCGCTGGACGGCTCGGCCGAGCGGACGTCGCACTCGAGCTCCTGCTCACCGCCAGCGAGCACCGCGGACGCGTGCTCGCGACGCTCCTCGAGGGGTTCAACGCGGAGCGCAAGCGCGTCCAAGAGGCGATGAGCGCAGAGGCCGTGGCGCTCGCGGAGGCCGACGACGCGCCCGCCCTCGTGCTGAGCGGATCGGGATGGCACGCGGGTGTGATGGGGATCGTGGCGAGCCACCTCGTGGAACGCTTCAACCGGCCCGCCTTCATCGTCGCCGGAACGTCTGGGAGCGTCCGCACACCGCCTGGGTGCTCTGCCGTGGCCGCCCTCGACGCCGCTCGAGCGCACCTGGCCCGCTGGGGAGGTCATGCGGCGGCAGCCGGCTTCACGCTGGACGAGGGGCGTTTCGACGCCTTCCGCGCTGCGATCTGCGAACACGTCGCAGCGCTCGACGTACCCGCGCGCCGCGTGACGGCGGACGTCGTGCTCCACCCTGGTCAGGTCGACGTCGATCTGCACGCAGCCCTGCAAGCGCTCGAACCCTACGGAACGGGGCTCAGCGAACCGCTGTTCGCCATCCAGGGCCGCATCGGACCCACACGCGCGATGGGCAACGGCGGCGCACATCTGCAGACGCACGTGGGCGGCGTTCGGGCCGTCGGGTGGGGCATGGGCGCCGAGGTCCCGCGATACGCTCGCGCCGAGCGAGCCGTCGCTGTCGCGACCGTCACGAGCAGCCGCTGGCAGGAGCGCACGACTATCGAACTCCGGCTCGAGGGCCTCGCGACGAACGGCGCGCTCGCGCTGGAGCGTGACACGGACCAGCCTCGGCGCGCTCTCGCGAGCGCGTTCGCGGGAGCGGAGCTCGGCGCCGACGAGCGTGTCGTGGTGCGGTCGATCGAGCCGGTCGACGACGACCCGCTGGCACCGCTCGGGATGCTCCTCCGAGCCGGGACGCCGTTCGATCTCGACCTCGGCCCCGACGGACCGAGTCGCCTGCGCGAGCTCGCGGCCACCTACCCGAGCGTGGGCGATGCGCGACGGGCGTTCGTCTTGCGCAAGCGCGGTCGTCCCTGGCCGTGGGATGCGCCCCTCGCACAACGCCTGGAGCGCGTGCTCGTGGAGCTCGATCTGCTCGACGATCGCGGACGGGCTCGCGCCGGGCGACAGGTCGACCCGTACGACGCAGCGAGCCTGCGCCGGTTCGTTGTCGTGCGCCACGCCCTCGACACGCTGGCGGCGCTGCTCGAGGCGCTGTCGCCCAGCGATGCACGCCACGCGATCAACGCCCTCGCGGGCGGCCGTTCTGGCGCCGCCGAGCGTCGCTGACGCAGCACAGGCGCGTGCCATACTGCTCCATGCCGAATCCCGTCGCGCTGCGTGCGCGTCTCGAAACTGCCCTGCGCGCGCGCGTCGAGGGGGACGTGCGCTTCGACGCGGTCGCCCGGACGCTCTACGCGACCGATGCCAGCCCGTACCAGATCGAGCCCCACGGAGTGGTGTTCCCTCGCCATGCCGACGACGTCCGCGCCGTGCTCGAGATCGCCGCGGCCGAGGGCGTGGCCGTGCTGCCGCGCGGCGGAGGCACCAGTCTCGCGGGTCAGACGGTCGGTGAAGCGATCGTCCTCGACGTCAGCCGCTCCATGCGCAGCGTGCTCGAGGTCGACCTCGAATCGCGCACGGCGCGCGTCGAGCCGGGCGTGATCCGCGATCACCTCAACGCCCAGCTGGCGCCGCACGCGCTGCAGTTCACACCGGACGTCTCCACCACCGACCGCGCCACGATCGGCGGGATGGTGGCGAACAACTCGGCCGGCACGCGCTCGATCAAGTACGGCAAGACCGTCGACCAGGTGATCGCGATGACGGTGATGCTCGCCGACGGCAGCGTCACCGAGCTGCGCGAGCTCGATGCCGACGAACTGGCGGTCCGGGGCACGGCACCCGGGCTCGAGGGCGAGGTGCATCGGACGGTCGCACGACTGGTCCGAGACCACGCTGACGAGATCGCGGCGCGCTACCCGAAGGTGATGCGGCGCGTCGGCGGCTACAACCTCGACGAACTGGCGTTCGGACGCCCGTTCAACCTGGCGAAGCTGGTGTGCGGCAGCGAGGGGACGCTCGCTGTGATCCTCGACGTGACGCTTCGGCTCCATCCGGTTCCCGCTCGGCGCTGCTTGGCGATGGTGCACTTCGACACCCTGAAGGGTGCCCTGGAGGCCGTTCCGATCGTCAACGCCCACGGCCCGGCGGCGGTCGAGATCATGGACCGCGACCTGTTCGAGCTCGGTCATCGCAACCCCGCGCTGCGTCCACTGCTCGGCTGGGTCCAGGGCCAGCCGGCCGCGGTCCTGGCCGTGGAGTTCGACGGCCCTGACGACGACGCGCTGCGCACGCAGCTCTCTGGCCTCGCTCGCGACCCGGCGGTCCGTAGCCGCGCCTACGCCGTCTACGAGGCGCTCGGTGACGCCGAGCAGCGCGACATCCTCGACTTCAGGCGCAAGGGCCTGGGGATCTACGCGACCGTCAAGGGGCCGGCGAAGCCGACACCGTTCATCGAGGACGCCGCCATCCCCGTCGAGCACCTCGCCGAGTACGTGCCGGCGGTCCTCGAGGTGTGCCGACGGCACGGGGCGCACGTCGTGCTCTACGCACACGCGTCGGTCGGCGTGATCCACATGCGCCCGCACCTCGACCTCAAGACCGCCGCCGGCGTGGCCACGTACCGAGCGATCGCCGACGAGGTGTTCGCGCTCG
>SLSM01000162.1 GCA_007130445.1 Trueperaceae bacterium
CCTGGACCGAGACGTGAAACCTCCGATAGCGATACGGCGCCGCCATGCGCTTGGTACCGTCGGGTCGAGCGCCATGGAGATCATCATCAGACCCACACCGGCGCACGCGACCAAGCTCGTCGCGAGACTGGTCGCGAACCGCGTTCGCACGAACCCGGAACTCGTCCTCGGCTGCGCCACGGGCCGCACCATGGATCCGGTCTACGCCGAGCTCGTGGCCGCCCATCGCAGCGGCGGGCTCGACCTGTCGCGCATCACCACCTTCAATCTCGACGAGTACGTCGGTCTCGCGCCCGACGACGAGCGCTCCTACCACCACTACATGCGCACGCACCTGTTCGACCCGGTCGGGCTCGCGCCCGAGCGGACGAACCTCCCCGCCGGCACGGCCCCCGACCTCGCGGCCGAGGCGCGGGGGTACGAGGCGCGGATCGCCGCGTGTGGCGGCATCGACCTGCAACTCCTCGGCCTCGGCGTCACCGGGCACATCGGCTTCAACGAGCCGCTGTCGTCCCTGATGTCGAGGACCCGCGAGAAGGCATTGACACCCGAGACGAGGGCGCAGAACGCCGGCCTGTTCGGCGGCGACGCGTCGGCCGTGCCGAAGCGCGCGCTCACGATGGGCGTCGGCACCATCCTCGACGCCTTCGAGGTCGTGATGCTCGTCACGGGCCAGGCGAAGGCCGACGTGCTCGCCACCGCCACCGAAGGCCCGATCACGGCCCGCATCAGCGCCACCGCGTTGCAACTCCATCCTCGATGCATCATCGTCGTCGACGAGGCCGCGGCCGCTGCGCTGGACGGGACGTCGTACTACCGCTTCCTGTACGCCGAGGAGCCCGAGTGGGCCGCGTACCGCGACGATCCCGAGCTGTGACGTGCGCTGCCGCGGCCGGTTGCCGCCCCACCGCCCACGGGCTATACTCCTGAGCGCTGACGCCGTCGCGTCGGCTCGCGCGGCGATGTAGCTCAGCTGGTTAGAGCGCACGACTCATAATCGTGAGGTCGACGGTTCGAGCCCGTCCATCGCTACCACGAAGGTCGCCCGCCCACCCCGATGTGGGCGGGCGCTCGTGTCGTTCGCGATCACTCGCCGCGGTAGAAGCGGCTCGTCTTGTAATGCTCCTCGTACAGCGCCTTGAAGAAGGCGACCACCGGGACCGCCAGGATCGCGGCGATGAGCCCCCCGAACGCAAACCCACCGATCACGGACAGGATGACCGTCACCGGGTGCAGCTTCGTGGATCGCGACAGCACCATCGGCGTCAGGACGTGATTGTCGATCTGGTTCGCGATCACGAACACCAGGAGCACCAGGATCACCTGCCACCAGCCGCCGGCGATGGCGATGATGAGCGCCGGGATCGTGGGCACGATCGAGCCCAGGAACGGCACGATGTTGAGGAGCCCTGCGATGAGCCCGATGAAGCCAGCCAGCGGCAGCCCGATGATCGTCAACCCGACGTAGACCATCAACCCGACCATGGCGGCGACCACGAGTTGCCCCCGGATGAACCCGCCCATCGCCGTGTCGAGCGTGCCGGCGAGCGATCGGACCCCGTCTCGATAGGTCTCCGGGATCGCGTCGAAGAACGCGGCGGTGAAGCGGTGGAAGTCGTACAGCACGTACATCGTCAGTATGAGCACCAGCGTCAGTTGGATCGCGCCCGTGACCGTGCCACTGAGGATGCTCACCAATGCGCCGGTGATCTTCTCGACGTACGGCGCGAGCATGCTCCCGAGCCGCTCGAGCACGTCGCTGAAGGTGGCCAGCGGACCCGCGATGAAGCGCATCACGGCGTCGGGCATGAGACGTTCGACGTTGGCGGGCAGATCGACGAACCACTCGCGGGCCGTCTCGGTCAGCGCGATCCCGTCCTCGTCTTCGGTGAACGTTGCGCCGATCGCACTGATGCTCAGTTGCGACGCCAGCCACGTCGCCGAGACCAACGTGATCGCCACGAGCGCGACCCCGAAACCACGCCGCACGCCGCGCCCTTCGAGCCAGTCGACGAGTGGGCTGACGAGGTACGCCAGACCGAACGCCGCCAGGAACAGCATCCCGGCCGGATGTACGGCGCGGAACACCAGCACCGCTACGACCGCGGCGGCGATGGCGCAGAGCACCTTCACGTACGGGTTGGCCCAGACGGTCTTCAATGCCTCGTGCATGGAGCTCCGCTGTCGCGACCGCTACGGCGGCCTAGCGCGAGCGCCTCACGCCCGCCGCGCCATGCGTTCGGCCGCGGGCTCCGAGACCGAAGCGCGCGAAGGGGCCGGCGTCGGCCAGCAGGCCGACGGCGGGTGCAGCCAGCAGCGCCACGCGCCGCACCGTCTCGCGAGGCGCGAGGCCGAGCGCGACGCCCGCCAACAAGGCCAGTCCGATGCCGTGCCACGGCCGCTGCCGCACGAGGTTCGAAGCGCCCACCGCCAGGTGGTACCCAGGGCGTGCATCGTCCGCCAAGACGCGCAGGCGGGCCTTGGCCGCTGCTACGCGGGCGTCCGCTTCTTCCGCAGCTTGTTGAAGACCAGCCATGTCGCACCTCCCACCACGATCCACAGCGTGAGACCCACGACCAACGCTGCGCCCGCCTCGCCGAGAGGCGGCCGCAACGCGACGAAGAACGCCCACGTCAGGAAGACGCTGCCCGTGAGCAGCGAACCGCCTGCGACGATGGCCGCGATCACTGCGACCGCGCCGCTCACCAGCAGGTGGCGGACGTTCAGTTGCAGGCGCGCGGCTTCGGCCTCGAGCAGCTCGACCACGGCGAGCAGCAGACCCACGGCGTGCTGCACCACCGGCTAACTCCGCCGGTTGATCAGCATCCCGAGCACGAAGCCGATCCCGAGCGCCGCGGCCGCGCTGACGAGGGGCCGCTCCTGGATCGTGTCCTGCACGTTATGAACGGCGTCCTCGCCGGTCTTGACGGCGCTGCTTCCGGCCTGTTGCAGGCTGTCCATCAACTTCTGCGCCTCGGCCTCGAGCCGTTCCAGGGCCGCCGCGGTCGCCTCTCGGGCGGTGTCGGTCGCCTGCTTCGCGACCTTGCCACTATCGTCAGCGAGCTTGCCGACGTCGGCTTGCACCTTTGCGAGTTCCTTCTTGAGCGCTGCGAGTTCTTTGTCGAGATCGGTATCGGCCATGATGTGCCTCCCTGAAAACCGTTCCTGTGCCGGCGGCGAGTCTCCGGCAAGTGGCTGAGGTGTCCGGGCCTCGATCCGTCCGCGTTGCGTGTTCGTCACGCTAGCACGCGTCGCTGATCGTGCTCGTTGCCACGTGCACGGTGATCGCCACGGCGTCGCGGTTCAGCGCCGCCAGTTGATGAGCACGCCGATCGCCACGCCGACGCCGAGGGCGGCTGCGACCATCGCGAGCGGGTGGGCGCTGATGTGGTCCTCGACGCTCGATACCACGTCCTCACCGCCAGCGATGGCGCTCGATCCGACGTCCTTCACCGTGTCATACACGGAGTGCGCTCCCGTCTCGAGCGTGCGGAACGCGGATTCACCCGCCTCCTGTGCCGTCGAGCCTGCCTGCTTGGCGGCCTTGCCGCCCTCGCGCGCCAGCCTGGCGAGGTCCTTCTGGACCCTCTGCAGGTCACCGCGCAGCGACGCCAGCGCCTTGTCGAGATCGCGATTCGCCATCGTGC
>SLSM01000013.1 GCA_007130445.1 Trueperaceae bacterium
AGGCTCCGCAGCCCCAGTCTCCTCGGGCACCGTCTCCCCGGCCGCAGCCTCCGCGGCCGCAGCCTCCTCGGGCACCGTCTCCCCGGCCGCAGCCTCCGCGGCCGGAGGCGCCGTGACGGCTGCCTCAGACGACGGTGCCGGGTCCGGTGCGGCGGCGGCTGATTCGGCCTCCCGCGGCGTCGGAGCTCGAGGCGAGATCTCGTCCTGCTCGGTCGCGAAGCGGATGGAGACGGCGACGCCTGCTGCCTCGAAGGTCTGCGCGATCGCGTCGGCCTTGTCCGGTCGCAGCGGCTTCGTGATGGGCCCGGTGCGGTCATCGATCAGCTTGCGGACTCGCTCGAGCGGCATCCCCAGCCGCTCGGCGACCCGGGCTGCGATGTACGGGACGTCCTCCGACGGGACGATCCGGGTTACTTCGACGACGCGCGCGCGGGGTTCGACCATTGCACCGGCAATCATATTCGTGGGATGGCACTCTGGACGGAAGTCCGCCACTCATTGGCGGATCATGGTCGACTGTCGCCGCTCCGTTTGACACCCTCACGGGCGGCCCGTACACTGATGGGCGCTTGGGGCTGTGGCGCAGCTGGGAGCGCGCCTGAATCGCACTCAGGAGGTCAGGGGTTCGAATCCCCTCAGCTCCACCAGGCAAGAAGCCGTCCCACACGGCACTTGATGTAGGAAGCGACCTCGGGTCAAAGGGGTCGCTTCCCCCGTTGGTGTGTCAGTGATGCGTCGCGAGGTGCAGCCTAGCCCGGCGAGCAGAAGGAATCATGGCTTGCGCTTCGCTCTCCTCTTCTTTGGTCTTGGGCTCGCTCCAGCTTGCGCTCGGGCACCGTCGGCTTCACTCGTAACGTCGTCAAATGGCGGCACCTCCACCTCAGGACTTGAGAACAGCGATCGGAAGTTGACGACCGGGAGGGTAATCGGCCCAATCTTCGCCCTTGAAGCAGCGCTGCCGATGGCTTCCCGGAGGTACGGATACAGCAGAGACGGTGCCAGGCCTTGGGCGATTTCGGTCAGGTGCGCCTGAACCTCGTCCAAAGACAGGCCGTCGACCTCTCCCGCAAGAGCAAAAGATGCTCGATAGGAGGCCGATACCGCAGCTCCAGGATGCCCTTCAACCTCCGCAGTCAGCTCAGCGCCGATCTCGTGCCTGCCGAGTCGAGCCACTTGAAGCCGGAGATTGACGTTGATCGTTGAAGACTCCTCGGTCGCGGCATCTGACCGTCGTGCCGCCCTTCGTTCGAACCTAAGTCTCCAGAGCTTTGGGTCGGATATCACAACTCCAGTCGTCGGGGAGGTGCCTCCGGGGCCCTCAGTTGAACGTGTCATAGCCAGTCAGGCTCATTTCGTCGGCGCCGCCAAGGCGCGAACAGTCGTACTGCACCTTTGCTTCGATAGCAGAAATCTTCCCGATCGCATCTAGGCGCCAGTGCCAGTCCTTGAGAGTCGCGCCCTCGGTTGCCGGCCCTCGCCGCTGACACACTCCCGAGCCATCCTTCTCAGCCACGGCTTCAGTTAGGACGCTCACGACGAAGAGGTTGAGGCTTTCATGGCGTGCCGCTGCCGCACGCGCAAGCGCGCGGTGCAGTGGCGGCTCCATACGCACGAGTACATTGCCGCTGTACGGTCGATCAGGTTCTTCACCCGATTCAGCACACCACTCGAGATAGTCCTCAATTGCTTCGACAAACGCATCGTGCAGCTCGTCGTAGCTCCTACCCTCAAATGTGATGACGTCATTGAGGTCGGCAACCCGACCGGAGAACGTCTTGAGTTCCTCGTCAACCGCAATCCGCGCTCGGTAGCCCTTATAGGAAATGGTCATGGCCTCAACCCCATCTTCCGCAACTCGTCTTCGAACAACTCCGCCAGAACGTCCTGCAAGCCCTCCACTGCGCCCTTTGGCAACTCCTAGGCGTGACGAGCATGCAACCGTGCCTTCCGATGGCCGAGTCGGACCCGGCGTCCCGACCCCCTCTTGCTGTTCTCAATGTCCACCGGAACCCTCGATCAAGGCCTTGACCTCGCTCCACGTGATGTCAGATCTAGTCGGCTTCTCAAAGATCCGCCGCACCGTGCGCTCTTGACGCGCATTCCATGCCTGCCCCATTCAGCCACCTTACGCGCAACTCTCACCACACCGAATGCTAGCAAGAGGTGCTAGCACAACGCGCCGGTCAAGATCACATTACGCAGGGGCATCGCCGCTATCAAAGATCTAGTTCGGCCGCCGTGAGGGCCCAGCACTAGTGATTCGAGGGCCGTTTCGAACCGCTGCATCCAGTCCGCCGTAACGCCTTGGTCGGCGTGTTGATACGTGTTCGCCGTCGGCTGAATGTTCGCGTGCTCGAGCACGTCAGAGACCACTTTGATTGGCGCCCCGGCGACGACATGCAGCGTGGCGAACGTGTGCCGCTCATGCCGCGCGCGCGAGGGATAACCGGCACACCATCGCCGTGCACCTCCTCGAAGCAGGAGTCGACCTCAACGTCATCCGCGCCTGGCTCGGCCACAGCAGCATCGACACCACCAACCGCTACGCCGAGATCAACATCCGCCAAGCACGTCGACGCCGTCGATTGGCGAACCATCTCGCACGGGTTGCCTTTCCGTTCGGCTCGAAGAGAGAGTTTCAGATGGCCGCTGGCGCCGGAGCCTACTGCCCGCACTCGGGTAGACCGCCGACGAACCTCACCGGAGCCGGCGGACCGTGCTGCAGCGGCCAGCTCATGGGGATGGCGATACGGCCCACCTCTGGGATGGTGGCCACCACGCTGCCCCGCACCGTGCCGCCCTCGCTGGCGAGCGTCCAGGCGCCGTCCGCCTCGGACAACACCACCTCGTACGACCACTCACCGACGAACTCGACCTCGCCGCCCACGTCGGGGAGCACGAGGGTCCCCGTCATGCTCCAGCTGGCCGTCGTGCGCTCACCCGACACGGGTTCGGGCGGGAACGTGAACGAGCCCCCGCCGGTGAGCGTGCCTTGGACCTCGGGCAACGAGAAGGTCAGCGAGGACTCGCCAGACCACGCGCCACCGAGACCGCCGCAGGAGACGAGGCGGCCGCGTCCCTCCACGCCCTGTGCTCCCAGCGACTGCTCGACCAGCACGTCGCCGCGGACGGTGGCGGAGACGATGCCGCCGTCCGCGACGCCCATCGAGCCCTCCGGACGCTCGTACGGGTGGACGAGTAGGATCGTCGCCTCCCCCGCCTCGTCGCTCACGTAGGTGAACTCGCCGACCCCGTCGGCATCGGTGGTCACGTCCGTGACGTCGACCGTGCCCACGCCGCGCACGTCGATCTCGACGCTGCGCTCGGACAGCACGTAGCCGTCGCAATCGAGCAGCTCGAAGCGCACCAGGCGCTCCTCACCGATGTCGACCGAGAACTCCAACGGGTCCGGCGTGACGATAGCGGCGATCGCTACCGGCTCCTGTTCGCGGATCCTTCGCTGGTGGCTGCGGATGAACTCCCGCAGCGGCGTGAGCGCGGAGCTCACCCGCTCGGCGAGTTCGCGGTCGAGCTCGAGCGGGTTGCGCCCGTCCGCGCTTTCGCTGGCATCGGCGCTGCGCACCAGGCGGCCCTTGGCGTCGGTCACCGTCAGCGTGACGGCGTGGATCTCGGCACCGTCCTCG
>SLSM01000276.1 GCA_007130445.1 Trueperaceae bacterium
CGAGCGCCGTGCCGTCGTGGAACACGACCCCCTCACGGAGCTGGAACACCAGTTCCGTCGCGTCGTCGGAGATCGTCCACTCGATCGCGAGCTCGGGCACGAGGTCGAAGTCGAGATCGAAACCGACGAGACCCTCGAACATGGAGCGCATGACGCTGGCGTCGGCGAGGCCGGTGGCCTGGCCTGGCGCGAGCGAGGTGTGTGCGAGCGCTTGCGCCACGCGGGCTGTCTGAGCGCTGGCGCTGCCCAGCGCGAGGGCGGTCGCGAGTGCGATCAGGATCGGACGTATCACACGGTGCATGGAGTGCCTCCTCGTGAGCGGACGGACGTGCCGGGGGTCAGGAGCTGGCGTAGACGTCGGGCCTGAGGTGGTGGAGGGTGGGGATCTGGCGGCGGATCTTGTGCACGCGTGCCGGGTCGATGCGGGCGTACGTGACGCCGACCTCGTCGGGAGCGCAGGCGACCACGGTACCCCACGGGTCGACGACGAGCGAGCGACCGAAGGCCTTGAAGCCGCCCTCGCCCTCGCCGTCGCCGATGGTCGCCGCCGCGATCACGTACTGGCCGTTCTCGATCGCGCGCGCCCGGAGCAGCACCTCCCAGTGGTCGCGACCAGTGGGCGTGGTGAAGTTCGACGGCACCATCGTCGCGACCGCGCCGCGCAGCGCCAGGGCGCGGAACAGCTCGGGGAAGCGCAGGTCGTAGCAGATCGTGAGCCCGACAGTTCCCAGCGGCGTGTCGACCGACTCGATGTGGCTGCCCGGAAGGTTGCGGGTCGACTCCATCGCCTTGACCTGGCCGTCGACGACGACGTCGAACAGGTGGATCTTGCGGTAGGCGGCCGCCTGGCGGCCTTCGGGATCGAACACCAGCCCGGTGTTCCAGGTCTTGTTCGGGTCGTCGGTGCGCTCGTTGAAGCTGCCGGCGAAGAGCCACACGCCGTGCGCGCGTGCGGCTGCGGCGAGCGCCTCGGACAGCGGCCCCGGGAGCGGTTCGGCCTGCGCCAGCTTGAGCGCGTTCGGGCCGCGCAGGTGGAACGTCTCGGGGAGCGCGATCCAGTCGGCGCCCGCTGTCGCCGCCTCGTCGATCAGCGCGAAGGTGCGATCGAGGTTGGCGGCCTTGTCGGTGCCGGGATCGGTCTGGATCAGGGCGACGAGGGCGGTGTCGGACATATCGGAGGGTACAGCACGCCGGGCGATGACCTCCGTTCAGCCTGAGCACGGCTCGCGCCGTGACGGTCCGCCGTCGGCGCCTCCCCAGGCGCGAGGTAGCATGCCCACATGACGCGCGCGCCGACGGTCACGGTGGAGCGCCAGTTGGAGCAGCCGCCGGTGACGGTGCGCTCGGAGCTCGAGCCCCTCGGCGACGGGCGCGTGCGCATCGTGCGGTACCTGCGTCGGCGGCGGAACGCGGCGCGCTTCGAGCGCGTGCGGGCCATGGAGGGCCGGGTCGTGTCGTTCGAGCAGTTGCACGTGGGCCGCTCGTACGGCGAGGTGTTCCCGCAGCCCGGCTTGTTCGATGGTCACGACGAAGCGGCCTGAGGCGGGACGTCGATCGGGCCCACCGCGGGCGGCTCGGGAGCGCGTGGGCGACCTCAGACGGGCGCGAGCGTGCCGGCGAAGATGATCCAGCACAGCACGGACTTCGCCGCCAGGCTCAAGATGATGTAGGCGCGTTCGCCGTACACGTAATCGCGCCACGGCCCGATCTTCTTGTACTGCAGGACCATGTTGACGGCGAAGATGTTGAAGAACACGAAGAGCGTGGGCACGATCGCGTACACGAAGGCCGGGGGGCCGGCCTCTCCGCCCGACGAGACCGCGCCGACGAACGAGATCATGATCACGATCCAGGGGACGATGCCCGCCACGCTGCCGTAGATGAACGCCGACCAGTCGACCCGTTCGGTGTACTGGTTGTGGTGCTCCATCATGATCCCGAACAGGTTCATCGTCGCGTTCACCGTGAAGATGAGGATGACCGCGCCGAGGTCCCACACACCGGTGAGGAGCCCGATCAGGACGATCATCACCGACGAGCTGAGCGCGTACTCGTAGAAGCGCACGGGGTTCATGCCGCGCCTCAGGTCGCGCGCGTAGCGCGAGAAGCCGATCGTCGCGAGGTACCCGTGGGCGACGGCGGAGATCAGCAGGAAGGTCGCGACGGCGGGGCCGAAGCGCAGCTCGTACAGCAGCTGCGGGTCGGGTGAGAGCGAGAAGGTCTCGAGGTCGAAGCTGAGGAAGTTGGTGAAGATCGGGTAGGTCGTGTCGTTGCTCACGAGGATCATGAACACGCCCTGGACCAGGTGGACCAGTCCCATGATCGCGTTGAAGCGCCGCAGGCCCTGCATGCGTTCGTCGCTGACGTGCACACTGCGAGTCGTCGTGGTGGTCATGGTGCTCCGTCCTATCGTCGCTGGCGCGGGTCCGTGCCCGCGTCGGCGCCAGCGTACCGCTTCACCGGTGGAGCCATCCATCGGCGTCGGTTATGCAGCGCACCTGCGATGATTATCAAACACTTCCGTGTGCCACGTGGCCCCGTCTGCCCACGGCCCGGGTCGGTACACTCGGCGCCCGTCGAGCCCTGGCCCCGGGAGGGGCCTGTCCATTGATCGCGACGTCGCGCGGCGTGCCACGGTCGCGCGGTCGATCCGAGAGGTACCGCCAGGCGGAAGATCCCACGAGATGGACTGCGATCGGCTGGGACGGCGACCTCAACTCGGTCGTCGACGTCGGTCCACGAGATCGCGCCGCGAGGACGACGCGCAGTTGCGGGAGCGGTGTTGGGTGCATGTGCGATGCGGCTGTGTGATAAGTTGTCTTATCAAACGTTCCCGAGAGAGACCATCGAACGCCAGTTGGCCTCTTCCGACGCCGTGTCGTGCGGTGGCAGTGGCGTTGGGGTGCAGGTCACAGCCGTTGAAGGTGGGGCGATGGCACGCCGCGTGCAACCGCGCTGTCCCTCAGGCAGCGCTTGCGTGAGGGCGACTCGGCGATCCGCTCCTGCGCCCGGGCAGAGGGCCGGAGGCACGTGACCGCGAGGATCACGATCCCGAGACGGTTCGACCACGGCGGCAGAGCACCGAGCATGATGCCCGCCTCGGCGGCAGGGAACGGCCCACTCCCGCACGCGTGGCCGACAGCGCCTCGCCTCACTCGAGTGGCGCACCGCCAGCGAGCGTGCGTTGGTAGGGCTGCAGTCGCGGGTCGAGCGAGAAGCGCTCGCGACGTTTGATCTCGACACGGGCCATGTCGGCGTGCCGTGGGTTGATGATCAGGTTGTGGTCGAAGGGCACGATCACGCTCGGGACGCGCAGCACGAGCGTGCGCGCAGAGCGTAGCCAGTCGCTCCCGAACGCCCGCGAGCGCGCCTCGGGATCGTCACCGTTCGCCGTGGCCTGGTGCTGCAATTGCCACGCTCGCTCGACCGATACCTCCTCGACGCTGGCGTCCTCGGGGAGCGCGAGCTCGAGCAGGGTCTGGTCGTCGAAGTCGGCGACACCGGTGTGGACGGCACGCTCGAGGACCGCGAGGCTGGCGTTGCTGCTGGTGTACACGACGGGGGTGCCGACGTCGTTCCAGCGACCGGCGGCGTGGAGGCCGCCGGCGCCGTCGATGGGATCGAACCCGGGTGCGC
>SLSM01000372.1 GCA_007130445.1 Trueperaceae bacterium
GGCTGGCGCCGGCCGGCGCGTACGGCGTCGGCGACGTGGTCGCGACGCTCGTCGACGACGGTGGTCGCGAGCTCGAGGTGACGCCGATGCAACGCTGGCCCGTCAAGCGACCGATCGTCGCGTACCGCGAGCGCTTGCGACCGGACGAACCGCTCGTGGCGCAGATCCGCATCATCGACACGCTGTTCCCGGTGGCACGCGGCGGCAGCGCCTGCATCCCTGGCCCCTTCGGGGCGGGCAAGACCGTGCTGCAGCAGCTGATGAGCCGCCACGCCGACGTCGACGTGGTGGTGATCGCCGCCTGCGGTGAGCGGGCGGGCGAGGTGGTCGAGACGCTGCGCGAGTTCCCCGAGCTCGTCGACCCGCGCACCGGGCGGAGCCTCATGGAGCGCACCGTGATCGTCTGCAACACCAGCTCGATGCCGGTCGCCGCGCGTGAAGCCAGCGTCTACACCGCCGTCACGGTCGCGGAGTACTACCGCCAGATGGGCCTGCACGTGTTGCTGCTGGCCGACTCGACCAGCCGCTGGGCCCAGGCGCTCCGCGAGGTGTCCGGCCGGCTCGAGGAGATCCCCGGCGAGGAGGCGTTCCCCGCCTACCTCGAGTCCGTGGTCGCGGCCTTCTACGAGCGCGGCGGGCTCGTGCAGCTGCGCGACGGGACGCGCGGCTCGGTCACCATCGTCGGCACCGTGAGCCCGGCCGGCGGGAACCTCGAGGAGCCCGTCACGCAGTCGACGCTGAAGGTGGTCGGGGCGTTCCTGGGGCTGTCGCGCGAACGCTCGGACGCCCGTCGCTACCCCGCCATCGACCCGCTCGACAGCTGGAGCCACTACCCCGGCGTCGCCGTCGCGGACGCCGTCGTCGTAGCCCGTGCAGCGCTCGTGCAGGGCGACGAGGTGGCGCAGATGATGAAGGTGGTCGGCGAGGAGGGGACGACCCTCGACGACGTCGTGCGCGCCCTCGCGGCGGAGTACCTCGACGCGGCGTACCTGCAGCAAGACGCCTTCGACGAGGTCGACGGCGCCACCGGCGCCGAGCGCCAGGCGCTGGTGTTCGCGGAGATCATGGGCGTGCTCGGCACGCAGCTGCGCTTCGCCGGCAAGGACGCCGCGCGACGCTTCTACCAACACCTCACGCAGGCGACCAAGGACTGGAACCGCTGCCCATGGGGCAGCCTGGCCTTCGACGAAGGACGGCGACGCCTGCACGTGCTGGTCGCCGAGGCGCGCGGCGATGCATAAGGTCTACACGCGCCTGGAGCGCATCAGCGGCAGCGTGGTGGCGGTCCAGGCGGGGGACGCCACCTATCGCGAGCTCGCGCAGGTCACCTGGCCGGGCGGGAGCTCCCTCGCGCAGGTGGTGCGGCTCGAGGGCGGCCGCGCCTACCTCCAGGTGTTCGCCGGCGTGCGCGGCCTACCCACCGACGCGCGGGTGCGCTTCTTGGGCCACCCCATGCGCGTGCCGACCTCGGACGACCTGCTCGGCCGCGTGTTCGACGGCGCCGGGCGCCCCCGTGACCGCGGCCCGGCGCTCGATGAGGAGGGTGTCGACATCGCCGGCCCCTCGGTGAACCCGGCGAGACGCATCGTCCCGCGCACCATGGTCCGCACCGGCATCCCCATGATCGACGTGTTCAACACGCTCGTGGAGAGCCAGAAACTGCCGATCTTCTCGGTCCCGGGCGAGCCCTACCACGACCTGCTCGCGCGGCTCGCGCTCCAGGCCGAGGTCGACCGCATCGTTCTTGGCGGCATGGGGCTCAAGCACGACGACTACCTGTTCTTCCGTGACACGCTCGAGTCCGCCGGTGCCTCGGCACGCTCGGTCGCGTTCATCCACACGGCCGCGGACCCCACCGTCGAGTGTCTGCTCGTGCCCGACCTGGCGCTGGCGGTGGCGGAGCGCTTCGCGCTGCGCGGGCACAGGGTGCTGGTGCTGCTCACCGACATGACCAACTACGCCGACGCGCTGAAGGAGGTGGCCATCACGATGGAGCAGATCCCGTCCAACCGCGGCTACCCGGGCGACCTCTACAGCCAGCTCGCGGCGCGCTATGAGAAGGCCGTCGACTTCGACGACGCCGGCTCCATCACCATCCTGGCGGTCACGACCATGCCCGGGGACGACGTCACGCACCCCGTCCCCGACAACACCGGCTACATCACCGAGGGACAGCTGTACCTGCGCGGCGGGCGGATCGAGCCGTTCGGCAGCCTCAGCCGGCTCAAGCAGCTCGTCAACGGCGCCACCCGCGCCGACCACCGACCGCTCATGAACGCCATGATCCAGCTCTACGCCGCCTACCGCGAGACGCTCGAGAAGCGTGCGATGGGCTTCCGCATGAGCGAGTGGGACGACCAGCTCCTGCGCTACGGGGCGCTCTTCGAGGTGCGCCTGATGGACCTCGAGGTCGACCTGCCGCTCGAGCGCGCGCTCGACGAGGGCTGGGCGCTGCTGGCGGCGTGCTTCGAGCCCGAGCAGACGGGCCTCACCAGCGCCCTGATCGAGCGCTACTGGCCGGTGGCGTCGTGAAGCGTGTCAAGACCAGCAAGCACGAGCTGAAGGTGCAGCGCGAGGCGCTGCGGCGCTTTGAACGCTACCTGCCCACGCTCCGCCTCAAGCAGCAGCAGCTGCAGGTGGAGCTGCGACGTGTCGAGGCGGCCGTGCAGGTCGTCAGCGACGACGATGAGCGCGAGCGTCAAGCGCTCGGCGCCTGGATCGAGCTGTGGTCCGAGAACGCGGCGCCGGCTGCGTTCCTCGACCTCGTCGAGGTCCGGACCGGCGAGACCAGCGTGGCCGGCGTCAGCCTACCGACGCTCGAGACGCTGCGCTGGCGCAGCACCCCACCGCCGCTCGAGACCACCCCGAGTTGGCTCGACGACGCGCTGATCGCACTGGAGCGGCTGCTCACGCTGCGGTTCCAGCGGCGCGTGCTCGCCGAGCAGCGCAGCCGCCTGGCGGACGAGCTGAGGCGTACCAGCCAGCGTGTGAACCTCTTCGAGAAGGTCAAGATCCCCGCCGCCCAGGACGCGCTGCGCGTGATCCGCATCGCCCTCGGCGACCAGCAGGCGGCGGAGGTCGTGCGCGCGAAGATCGCCAAGGCGAAGAGCGTCGAGCGGGAGCGCTCGGCATGATCGTGCCGATCAAGGAGGTGACGATCGTCAGCGCGCACGGCGACCAGGCCGCGACGCTCGAGGCGCTCCAGGACCTCGGTGTGTTGCACCTGGCGCCCGCGCCCGCCGGCCCGGACGATGGCGTCGCGGTGATGCGCGGTCGCCTCGCGACGGTGCGGCACGCCGCCGACGTGCTCGCTCACGCCGCTCCGGCCACCTCTCGACACGACGCGAGGCCCGGCGTGGCGACGCCGGCGACGGCCGCCGTGTCGCGGCGTCCGGCCGAGGACGTCGTCGCCGAGGTCGAACGCCTGGTCGAGGGGCTCGACGCCTTGCGCACGACCAGGTCCGAGCTGCAGCGCGCGCATGCGCTCTTGGCGCCGTTCGGTTCATTCGACCCCGATAGCGTCCGCAGACTCGAGTCCCACGGTCTGGCCGTGCGGCTGGCGCGCCCGCCGCTCGCGCGGGCCCTGCCCGAGGTCGAGGGGGCGGCGTGGATCGAGCTCGGACGCGA
>SLSM01000262.1 GCA_007130445.1 Trueperaceae bacterium
GACGCGCGTCACGCGTACCGGATCCGGGGATCGACGATCCCGTAGGCGACGTCGGCCAGGAGGCTGCCGAGCAGCACGAGCGAGGCGGCGATGAGGTTGATCGCCATCGCCACCGGCACGTCGCGGGCGAACACCGACTCGACCAGGAGCCGCCCCATGCCGGGCCACGCGAAGATGACCTCGGTCACCACCGAACCGGCCAGGAGGCGGGGGAGCGAGAGGCCGATGATCGTCACGACCGGGAGGAGGCCGTTGCGCAGCGCGTGCCGAAGGAGCACGGCGTGCTCGGGTGCACCCTTGCCGCGTGCGGTACGGACGTAGTCTTCGCCAAGCGCCTCGAGCACCGATGAGCGGACGTGACGGACGAGGTCGGCGGTGCCGGTGAGGACGAGAACGGTCACCGGGAGGACGAGGTGGCGCGCACGGTCGACCCAGCGTTCCCAGCCCTGGTAGTCCGCGGCGTACGACTCGAGTCCCGACGTCGGGAACCAGCCGAGCTGGAGGGCGAAGACGTAGATGAGGGCCATACCGGAGAAGAAGCTCGGCACGCTGATGCCGGCGAAGGCGGCCCCCGTGACGCCGTAATCGAGCAAGGTGTAGGGTCGTGCCGCGGTGAGCGTCCCGAGGGAGACGGCGAGCACGACCGTGATGAGGAACGCCGTCCCCATGAGGGTGAGGGTCGGCCGCAGCCGCCCGACGATGAGTTCGGCGACGGGGGCCCCCGTCCTGGTCGACCAGCCGAGGTTGCCCGCGGCGATCTGCTGCACCCAGCGCAGGTACTGGACCGGCATCGGTCGGTCGAGCCCGAGCCGCGCCTCGGCGGCGCGCATGTCCTCGACCGAGAAGGCCGGGTCGATGAAGGTCTGCATGGCGTTCCCCGGCGCCGCCACGCTGATGGCGAAGCCCATGAACGACACCAGGACCAGGAGCACGGCCCCTTGCGCCACACGGTGGAGGACGAACGGCAGCATCGGAAGGCGCGGAGGGGTGGGCGTGCCGCTGCGACGCGGCGCCCCCCACCCCTCCGACGCGTCAGCTGCTCAGCGCAGCGACCAACGGGCGACGTTGACGTTCACGCGCCGCACGTCGGGACCGAAGCCGACCAGGCGGTCGTTGACGCCGTAGAGGTCTTGCGCCTGGTAGAGCGGGATCCAGGCGAGCATGTCGCGCATCTGCCGCCCGACCTCGCGGTAGATCTCGGAGCGCTGCTCCAGGTCGACGGTGACGCGGCCCTGGAGCATGAGCTCGGCGACGGCCGGGTCGTCGACGCCGATGAAGTTGAAGCCGTTCGGCGGCATGTCGCTCGGGATGAGGTAGCTCAGGTACTCGTTCGGATCGCGCGTGATGCCGTACCCGAGGAGGAAGAGATCGAAGTCCTCGGGCGTGACGGCGCGGGCGGTACCGTCGGCCTCGCGCGGGAGGATGAACGTCACCAGGGTCGCGAAGTCCATCGTGCGGATCTCGACCTCGATGCCGATCTGACGCAGGTTGGCCTGGATGAGCGGCGCGGTGCGCTCGCGCACGAGGTTCCCGGTGGGGACGAACAGGCGCAGCGCGAGGCGCTGGCCGTCCTTGCTGCGGACGTTGCCCTGGAGGGTCCAGCCGGCGGCGTCGAGCAGACGGCGCGCCTCCTCGACGTCGTAGACGATGGGGGCGACATCGGTCGGATACGACCAGTGGTTGTTCGGGAAGAGCGTGTCGATGAGGCTGCCGTAGCCCTGCAGGAGGCCGTTCACGATCGCCTGGCGGTTCACCGCGTGGGCGATCGCCGCGCGCACCGCCGGATCGCCGAGGATCGGGCCGCGCATGTTCGTGCCGATGTACTGGAAGGAGAGCGTGTCGACCACGAGGAGGTCGAGGTTGGGTGCGCTCTCGACGCTCGAGGTACCGTCGATCGGGACCGGGGCCGCGTCGATCTCGCCGGCGAGGAGCGCGGCGAGGAGCGTGTTCTGGTCACCGAAGCGGATGATCAGCCGGTCGAGGCAGGGGCGGCCCTCCCAGTACTGATCGAACGCCGTGACCGAGATGAACTCGCCGGGGCGGAACTCGCCGAACACGAACGGGCCGGAGCCGAGCGGGTTGCGGTTGCTGGCGTGCTCCTGCCAGGTACCGACTGGCACGTCGCCGTAGACGTGCTCGGGCAGGACGAAGATCCCGCCGACCACGGCGAGGAAGGGGGCGAAGGGCTCCCGCGTGGTGAAGGCGATGGTGCGCTCGTCGAGCACCTCGATGCCGCTCACGCTCTCGGCCGTGCCCTCGCGGAACTCGGTCGCGCCCTCGAGGATGCTGATCTCCGCGAAGCGCCCGCCGGCGTAGTCCGGGTGGGCCATCGACGTGACGGTGAAGGCGACGTCGGCGGCGGTCACCGGGCGGCCGTCGTGGAAGGTGAGCCCTTCGCGCAGGGTGAACGTCAGGGTGCGGGCGTCGTCGCTGACCGTCCAGGACTCGGCCATGTCGGGCTCGAACGAGAGGTCGGCGCGCGGGCGGATGAGCCGCGCGAAGACGAGCTCGTTGATGTTGGTGTCGTACTGGGTCGGGAAGATGAGCGGGTTGAGGTTGCCGGGCTCGCTCCACTGGGCGATCGTGGCGGTCCCGCCGACCGAGGCGCACATCTCTTGTGCGCTTCCCAGCGTGAGGACCGCTGCAAGCAGCGTGGCGATGGCGATGCGAACGAGCATGTGAGCCTCCAATGCCCCGAACTGGAGCGACGACCGGTGGGCCTGCCACGGCCGACGCGCGCGGCCATCCGTGGTGGCCCGCGCACCCGCGCAGCCTACACTCATGGCGGCTTCCGCGCGACGCCTACCCCGCCGCTTCGGCTCCTCGGTCACTCGACGCTCGCCCCGCGACCCAGAGCGACGTCTGCCGTTCACTCAGCCACTCGGCGCCGCTATCGGTCACCACCACGTTCTCCTCGACCAGCATCGACGGGGCCGGCGAGGCGAGGATCGTCGGCTCGATCGTGAAGACCTGCCCCGAGCGGAGCTCCCCCTCGGGCGCCGCTCCGTAGCGTTCCCAGTTGGGGCCGAGGATGGTGCCGCCGTCGTGCACGTGCCGGCCGATCTGGTGCCCGGTCGCATGGGAGATCTCGGGGAAGCCGTTGCGGAGGTGCACCGCGCGGGCCGCGGCGTCGACCTCGCGACCGAGCACGCCGGGCCGCATCGCGTCGAACGCTGCGCCGATCGCCTCGAACGCGCTCGCGAACGCCCGCAGCTCGGCCGCGGGTGGCTCCGATTCGCCCGCACGGGGCACGTAGACGGTTCGAGCGAGATCGGAGTGGTAGCCGAGGTGCTCGAGCGCGTGGTCGAGGATGAGGAGGTCGCCCTCCTCGAGCCGGTCGTCGCCCGGGGACCGATGTGCGAGGCCCACGCGGTTGATGCAGACGAGCGGCCCGCCGTAGTCACCGAGGTGAACGCCGAAGCCGAGCTCGGCGGCGAACGCCTTCATGAGGTCCTGGATCTCCCGCTCGCTCATGCCCACCCGCAGGTGGGGGGTGAGACGGTCGTAGAGCGCAACGCTCCCCGCCACCGCGACGCGGATGCGGCCGAGCTCCTCCGCGGTCTTCACCGCCCGCACCTCGCGCAGCACGCCCTCGCTCGACGCGATGACGACGCCGGGGAGGGC
>SLSM01000196.1 GCA_007130445.1 Trueperaceae bacterium
ACAGCTTGCTCGATCGCTTCGCCACCGTGTTCGTCCTCATCGGCGTGGCGACGCCCAACTTCTGGCTCGGCCTGCTGCTCATCCAACTGTTCGCCGTGAACCTCGGTTGGCTCCCCGCGCAGGGCTTCGTGCGCCCCGAGCTGGGCCTGTGGCCGAGCCTCAAGTCGCTGATCCTGCCCTCGATCGCACTCGGTTACTCCGGGGCTGCGCTGATCGCCCGCATGACGCGCTCGGGCATGCTCGAGGTGCTGCGCCAGGACTACGTGCGCACCGCCCGCGCCAAGGGGATCGCGGAGCGGCGCGTCAACTACGTCCACGCCCTGCGAAACGCCTTCAACCCGATCCTCACCGTGATCGGCCTGGCGGTCGCCTCGCTGATCTCCGGCAGCCTGGTGGTCGAGCTGGTGTTCAACTTCCCGGGCGTGGGCCGGTTGGTCGTCGACTCGGTCTTCCGGCGCGATTACCCCGTCATCCAGGGCGCCCTGCTCCTGATCGCGGGGATCACGATCCTCGTGAACCTCGTCGTCGACCTCCTCTACGCCGTCACCGATCCGAGGATCCGCTATGGCTGAGCCCACGACCACGCGCACGCCTCGTCGCGGGCGCTCGTTCGTCCGCGAGGTCGCGCGCGTGCTCTTCCGCAACCAGCTCACGACGATCGGCACCGTCTTCACGGTGGCGACGCTGCTGATGGCGGCCTTCGCGCCGCTCCTCGCCACGCACGACCCGCTGCGCACGAACGTGCGCAACCGGCTCCAGCCGCCGAGCGCCGAGCACTGGATGGGCACCGACGAGGCGGGCCGCGACATCTACAGCCGCGCCATGTTCGGCGCCCGCGTGTCGGTCCGCGTCGGATACGCGGTCGTCGCGCTCACGACGGTGTTCGGGCTGATCGTCGGGGTCGCCGCCGGCTACTACGGCTGGCTCGACGGCATCCTCATGCGCTCGATGGACGCGCTGATGGCGTTCCCGTCGATCTTCCTGGCGATCGCGATCCTCGCCGCCCTGGGGCCGAACGAGCACAACGTGATCGTGGCCCTCACCATCACCCTCATCCCGTCGACCGCGCGCATCATCCGTGGGGTGGTGCTGTCGCTCAAGGAGCTCGACTTCGTCAACGCCGCTCGCTCGCTCGGCGCGCGCGACCTGCGGATCCTCCTCAGGCACGTGGTGCCGAACTCGCTCGCGCCGCTGATCGTGCAGAGCACCTTCGTGCTCGGCGTCGCCATCCTCTCCGAGGCCGGCCTCAGCTTCGTCGGCGCGGGCACCGCCCCGCCCACGCCCAGCTGGGGCAACATGCTCGCCGACGCCAAGCGCTTCTTGTTCGTCGCGCCCTGGATGAGCTACTTCCCTGGGCTCTTCATCGTGTTCGCGGTGCTGGGCCTCAACCTGCTCGGCGACGGCCTACGCGACGCGCTCGATCCGCGCATGCGCGGCAGCTGACCCTCGGGAGGACCACCATGACCGACCTCGACCGGCGCGCCGCGCGCTGGACGCCCACGCCCGGCACGCCGCCGGCGCTCGTCGTCGACGGCCACCTCGACCTGGCAATGAACGCGCTGCTGTGGAACCGCGACATCACGCTGGGCGTCGACGCGCTCCGCGACGCCGAACGCGCCGAGGGGATCGCCGGACCCGGCCGTGGCTGCGGCACCGTCACGATCCCCGAGCTGCGTCGCGGCGCGGTGGGCGTGTCGATCGCCACCGTGTTGGCGCGCACCGGCGGCGCGCCGACGCCCGCACTGCCGCGCTACGCCACGGCGGAGATCGCGTACGGCATGGCGCAGGGCCAGCTGGCCTACTACCGCATGCTCGAGCGTCAGGGCCTCCTGCGACTGCTGCGGGGCGCGGCGGACCTGCGCGCGCACTGGGACGAGTGGCGGGCCTGGCGCGAGGAGGGCGCCCGCGCGCCGTCCGCCCCGCCGCACGGCATCGTGCTGTTGATGGAGGGGGCCGACTCGATCCCGTCGCCCGAGCACCTGGCCGCCTGGTTCGACGACGGCCTGCGCGTGCTCGGCATGACGCACTACATGGACAGCACCTACGCGCACGGCACCGGCACCGAGGGCGGCCTCAAGCCGCTCGGACCGGACCTGCTGGCCGCGATGCGCGAGGTCGGCATGGTCCTGGATCTCACGCACCTCGCCGACGAGAGCTTCTGGCAGGCCCTCGACCTGTGGGACGGCCCCGTGATCGCCAGCCACCAGAACGCCCGCGCCCTCGTGCCGGGCCAACGCCAGTTCGACGACGACCAATTGCGGGCCGTGATCGAGCGGGGCGGCGTGATCGGCGGTGCGCTCGACGCCTGGATGCTCGTGCCGGGCTGGGTGCGTGGTGAGACGCGCCCGGACGTGGTGGGCTTGGGCGCCCTCGTCGATCACCTGGAGCACGTGTGCGAGCTCGCGGGCAACGCGCGACACGTCGCGATCGGCAGCGACCTCGATGGCGGTTTCGGGACCGAGCAGACGCCGCGCGACGTCGACACCATCGCCGATCTGCAGAAGCTCCCGGCACTGCTGCGCGATCGCGGCTTCACGAGCGGCGACGTCGACGCGGTCATGCACGGCAACTGGCTGAGGTTCCTCGATGCTGCGCTGCCCGGCTGAGCGCAGCTGCGCGCGGCGGTGAGCCCCGACCCACCGGCGGATCGGGCCGCCGGCGTGACCGTTCGGAGTCGTCTGGTCGAGCGCTCACCCGTGTACTACGGCTGGCTCATCCTGGTGGCCGGCACGCTCGGTGTGATGATGACGATCCCCGGGCAGACCACGGGCGTGTCGATCTTCATCGACCACCTGATCGCCGACCTCGGCCTCACGCGCTCCAGCGTCTCGACGCTGTATCTGTTCGGCACGCTCGGTGGCTCGTTCGTGCTGCCCTTCGTCGGGCGCTTGATCGACAGGCGCGGTCCGCGCCTTGCCGTGAGCGTCATCGCGGCCGCGTTCGCGCTCGCCTGCGTGTGGATGGGTGTGGTCCAGGACGCGGTCATGCTGCTGATCGGCTTCACGCTGGTGCGGGCGCTCGGCCAGGGCTCGCTGTCGCTGGTGAGCACGCACGTGATCGCCATCTGGTTCGTGCGTCGGCGTGGTCTCGCCATCGGCATCGCGGGCGTGGGCATGGCGCTCGCCACGGCGACCTTCCCGACCATCATCGAGGCGTTGATCGAAGGCGTCGGCTGGCGGAGCGCGTACATGCTGCTCGGGTTGCTCGTGGCGCTCACGATCCTCCCGGTCGGCAGCATGGTGTTTCGCGAGCGGCCCGAGCGCTACGGGCTGCAGCCCGACGGGCATGGCGACGGCGCGGCGGTCGCCGCCTCGGACGGCAGGCGCGAGCGCCACTACACGGCGGCCGAGGCGCAGCGGACGCTGACGTTCTGGTTGTTCGTGGCGGGGCTGTTCTTCGCGTCGACGCTCGGCACCGGACTCGTGTTCCACCACTACTCGATCGTCGCCGAGGGCGGCCTCGAGCGAGCAGACGCGGCGCGCGCGTTCCTCGCCTTCGGTATCACCTCGGCGCTCGCCAACCTGGCGACCGGGGCGCTGATCACCCGCGTGGCCCCGCGCTACCTGCGGGAGGCCGAACGACTCTGGGCGGGGGTCGGCTGGCCGTTCACCGCGGTC
>SLSM01000223.1 GCA_007130445.1 Trueperaceae bacterium
CGGCACAGTATGGAGCCGGTGTCCCTCCATATGAAAACCACGCTATCACATAGAGCGGCGTGCGCTCCATGCTATTGCCACGATCATCCATGGACGCGTCCGAACGCCACGCCGCCGCCGGTAGACCGGTGCGTACGCTGGCCGCGCTGGCATGACGCGCCGAGCCGCTCGCCCACCTCGAGCACGCTCGCGAGCCTGTCCTCGGCCGGAGCCGGCCCCCGGGCGTCGGGATCGATAAGCAGCGCCGGCATGCCCACCGCGCGCGGGCCGACGTAGTCGGGCACGTACGAGTCGCCGACGAACAGCGCGTCGCCGGGCGCGCACCCCGTGAGGCGCAGCGCGTGCTCGAAGACGGTGCGGCACGGCTTGCGGCGGCCGAACTCGACCGAGGTGACGACAGCCTTGAACGCGTCCGCGATCCCGACCCGGTGGAGGAGGCCATGCACCAGAGAGGCGTGGTGCGTGTTCGAGACCACTGCGAGGGTGCAGCGCGCGCCGAGCGCGTCGAGCATCGCAGCGAGCCCTGGTATGGCCGTCACGCCGCGCGCCCACTCCTCGAGGTACGCGTCGCGGAACGCCGCGAGCACACGCGCGCCGGCCCCGCCGGGCAGCACCTCGGCGAGGAAGCTGGCGCCCACCTGGTCCATCGAGTACTCGTCGAGCGACGTCTCGGCGGCGCGTTCGGCTTCCCCGAACGCCCGCGCCCACGTGCTCAGGTACGCCTCGTACGCGAGCTCGCCACCGGCGTCGGTGAGCACGCGATGCGACCGGCGGTGGTCGGCCACCCGCGTATCCGCCGCGTAGCCGACGTGCGATCCATATGAGCAGAGCGTACGCCACGAGCGTCGGAGCCCGCTCCGCGCTGGTGCTCACCGGCGTCGCCACCGTCCAGGCCAGCCGCGCAGCCGATCCAGCCCCGACGTTCGTCTGCGACGACCATTACGCCCTCGAACCCGCGCTGCCAACGATCGGGATCCCACTCGTCGACGCAGGTGCCGTGGTACGCCTCCGGCGGCTCGTCCGTCAACGGCGACTTCCACGTCAACCCCGACGAACGCGTCGCGTGACGGGGCCGCACGTTGCCGGGCACCGCCCCGCCCGTCCAGCTCGACGGCCCGCCATCACTGCTACAGCCCCAGGAACCGCTCCAGCCGCGCCCGCTCCGCCTCCAGTGCAGGCGCGAACGACGCATCACGCGGAGCGCTCCCGCTCACGAAACCCGGCTCCACGTGCAGACGCCCGTCGCGCACGGCGGCGTTGGCCCAGCCGATGACCTGACCGCGCCACAGCATGGGCAGCGCGTAGTAGCCGCGAAGGCGCTTCTTCGCCGGGGTGTACGCCTCGAAGCGGTAGCTCCAGCCCCAGAAGCGCTCGAAGCGTTCACGGTCCCAGACGACCGGGTCGAACGGCGCCAACAGGCGAACCTGCTCGTCCCAAGCCCGGTCGTGCGCATGGCGGCGGCCGCTGGGGCGCTCGTCGGCCGGCCAGTACCACCGGCAGTCGTCCACCGTCGCCTGGGCCAGTCGCGCCTTGACGCGTGCGAGCGCCGCGCGGCGCCGCTCACGCCACTGCGGGACGGCAGCCGAACCCATCAACATGACGACGCGACTCAGCGTGGCCGCGGGAAGCGGCGCGTACGTCGCCACCAACACGTCGATCAACGCGTCGAGGTGGGCGTCCGGATCCTCCGGACCCTCGCACTCGTGGGCGAGCTGCGGCGCGTACAGCCGCACGCCGCCTTCGCGCCGCGCCACGCGCAGCAGGCCGCGGTAGTGCATGGCGTCGAGGAGTTGCGTGCTGGCCCGGCTGTTGCCGCCGAACCAGTTCTTCGTCGTGCCGTGCTCGAAGGCGGCGTCCACCTCGCGTGGGTGCACCACGCCGCTGCTCTGGACGAACTCCAGGACCGCCTGGGCCTGCGCCCAGCGTGCGCGCGACCACGCCGTACGCGGCGTCCGCGGATGCATCAGCCGCTGCGTGGCCCGCGGCAGCACGCCGTAGTTGACGAAGAGGTCCTCCTCGACGGGCAGGCGCGCGTAGCGCGCGTCCAGGTCGCCCGCTTGGTAGCCCTCGACGCGGTGGCGCAGCATCAGGTCCTGCGCGCGCGCCGGCGCCCGGATCGGGTCGTACTGCACGTAGCCGAGCCGGTTCACGGCGCGCAGCAGGCTCGTCGGCTGGAACAGGCTGCGGGCGATCGCGTAGCGGCGCAGGTGGTCGAGGGTCACGGCGGTCGGCATGGGGTGATTCATACCGCGCGACCGCGGTGCGAGGGCGTGGCGTCGGCGGCCGGCCGTCCGTTGCCGCCGCGGCGCCGACGCCTACGTCTCGAGCCGCTTGCCCAGGCTGACGTTCTCCTCGGCCGCGTACCCTAGCCGCCGGTAGAAGCCGTGCGTGAAGCGACCGGGCACGTCGTTGTGGAACGCGCCCTCCTCGAGGAGGCGGCGGACGAAGCCGTCGTCGAGCAGGTGCCGCCGCTCCTCGCTCACCAACAGCGCTCGGCGGAGGTACGCGTAGCGCGACAGGAACGCGACGAACGCGTGTCCACTCGGGCGCAGCACGCGGACCAGCTCGATCGCGGCGCTCCCGATCGGTCGCTCCTGGCAGGTGATAGAAGGGGCCGAGGCACACCACGGCGTCGAAGGTCGCATCGTCCCAGCGGCCGAGGTCGCGCGCGTCCGGGCGGCGAGTGACCGCGCATCTCGGCCAGGTGCTCCGCGACGAGGGCGTGGACCTCCGGCGACGACAGGTCATCTTCGTGGACGTCGACGGTCATCCCGTGCCAGCCGGGTCGAACCGTTGCCAGCGGCCCTCGGAGACGACCTCCGGCGTACCGTCGACCACGGCGATGGCGGTCTCGTCATCGATCGCGTAGGTCGGGACGGGCAGCTCGGCGGCCATTCGTGCCACGTTCGGCGTCGAGCTCTCCGGATGGTCCTCGTGATCGAGATGCGGCAGTAGCGCGAAGTCCACGAGCCCCAACCCCTGCTCGACGACGAAGGGCGTCGCCGGGTCGTCATAGGTCTCACCGAAGGTCGGGGCGGTCACCATGCTGCCCGCGCTCACCCCGACGTACACCATCTCACGCAGCGACGGCAGGAGATCCGCCAGACCCGACGCCCGCATCCAGCGACACAGGTACACCACGTCACCCCCGTACACCAGCAGGGCGTCGGCCTCGTGCACGGCGGCGGTCCAGACCACCTTCGCGATGCTGGGGAGCGCCGTGAGCTCCAGGACGCCCAACGACGCCCAGCCGAGCTCGCACAAGGGGTGCCGGGCCGATCCGCTGATGAACCGGTAGGCGGACTCGGCCCCACCCGCGAAGGGGTACACCCCGGTCGGAACGCACAGCGCACGCGACGCGGCGATCGGTCGGCCCAGCAGGTCGACCAGCGCGGCATGGATGCTCTCGTTCGAGATGCCTCCGGACGTCAGTAGGTACCTCACGACGGACCTCGCCGCGGCGCCTCGAACGCCGTGCCACGCGTCGCCTCCTCCAGAGACGCGACGAGCCGCGACTGGGCGCCGCCACCCCAGTCGCTGCGCAGCTCGCGCTCGTCGATCTCGTCGTAACCGACCCGCTCGCCGTCGATGGTGAAGTCGTCGTACCGCATGCTGCCTCCCCGCTGGACACCCAGACCACCCTAGGCGCCCTGCCACAACGCATAGCACGGCCCACCGGACCGACGTCGATGGGGTCACGGGGTGCGTGCGCTTCGCTCGTCGGCCTCCTCGGTATCGTCCGCCAGTGCGTCCGAAGGTGCGGCTCCGCGCTCGATCGTCGCGACGAAGCGCTCGATCTCAGCGGCGGACACGAGCCGGACGAACCGGATGTGCGCCCAGGCGGGATCCGCCATGCGCTCGATCATGTCCCGTCGCTTCCGGCGATGCTGCGTCGCGATCCACCACACGAGCGACTCCTCCTTCCGCCAGACCATGAACTGCGGCCAGAAACGCTCGACGTTCGTCCCCCACAGCACCTCCCGTGAGCGCCAGCGACGCCACGACCGCGTCAACACGCGCGTCATCAGGGCGGGGAGCGGCAGGTCGAGCCAGATCACGGTCTCAAGGCGCGGCCAGAACACACGCTCGGAGAACCTCACGTAGGAGCCCGCCACCACCCACGCGTCACCCGCGGTCGCGGCGTGCAGCCGCCGCTCGAACTCGGCGGGGTCGCGGGTGCTCAACGCCACCCAGTCCGGCTCCCAGTGCAGCGCATCGAGCTCGACCAGCGGCACCGCGAGGCTGACCGCCAACCGGTGCGCCAGACTGCTCTTTCCCGAACAGCTGTTGCCGATGACGTGGATCCGCCGCCCGATGCCCGACCGTCGCACATGATCCGAGGCACGCACCCCGGCACGATGCCTCGACCCATCGATGGACGTGGCGCGCAGGAGCGGCAGTGCATCGCCTGCGCACGCGAGCGCGTCGGCGTCCGCTGCCCTGGCGAGGCGAGCCTCGATCTCGGGTTGGCTCATGCGTGCGCAGCGTAGCGAAACGCCACGAGGCCGGCCTCGATCGCCCGTGGGGCCAGCGTCGGACCGGCGATGGCCACGTCACGGTCGGACGCCGCGGCGGCGATGCGCGTCATGGGGCTCGGTCGCGCGACGCGATGTGGACCAAGAGGTCGGCGAGCTCGTCCGGCGCCGTGAGCATGGCGAGATGGCCGGCCGCCAGGTCGTGGACCTCCCAGCCGAGGGTACGCGCCTTCGCGGCGAACGGTCCGAACACGTCCGGCGTCGTCGGCGGGTTACCCGTGCAGGCGATGAACACGTGCTGCAGAGATCGACTCGCTGCGCTACCGGCCATCACCGGCTCGGTGTACGTCGCGACCGGGTGCGGTGTCATGCGCTCCTCGATCCACGTCTGGAGTTCAGGATCGGTGACGCCGAACATGGCGGGCGGTGGCGGCCGCGACACGCCGTCCGCCTCGGCCTGCTCCGCGTACGCGCGCCGCTCTGGCGGCCACAGGTCGACCGCGCTCTGTCCGTGATCGGGTACGTACGCGTCGAGGAACACGAGGCATCGCAGTCGCTCCGGGACCCGCGCCGCCACCCCGCTGACGATCATCCCCGCGTAGCTGTTCCCGACGAGGATCGCATCGGTCAGGTCCTCGTACACGAGCAACTCGGCGATGTCCGTCACGTGGGTCGTGAGGTCGACGCCGCCCTGGAGGAGGTGCGCCCTGTCCGCAAGTCCTGTGAGCGTCGGCGCGTAGACGTCGTGGCCAGCCGCACGCAACCGCGGTGCCAGCCTCTTCCACACCCAGCTGCCGCCACTCGAGCCGTGTACGAGCACGAACGGGTCCCGGTGGCGGTGCGTGTTCAACGCGCCCACCGTACCAACGAGGCTTCGCGGCGTGCGGCGCTCGATCGACTCGAGCACCCCATCGACGATCTCGCGCTCCCGAGCACGTGCACGAACTCGAGTGGTCGCTGCTGCAGCGCCAGCTGGCGAGCGAGCCGGACGGCGAGGGCATCGTCGTGGATCCAGGCGACCACCAGGTCGGGCGGCTCGGTCGCCGCCAGGTGACGGTCGATCGCATCGAGGAACCGCTCCGGCTCGTTCCAGTCGAGGGCGAGCGCGTGATGCACGCAGCCGCGGTCGCCCACGTCGGCGTCGAGCGCCGCCAGCGATCGCCGCGTCCGGGCCACGGAGGTCAGCCGCCGCGACGCGCCTGCGAGTGCGACTGAGGCGCCGGCGAGCATGCCCGTCCCGCCGACGATCAGCGTGTGGTCGTACCGTCGGGGGGCGGTCACGCCGCCGGTGGACGGCCGGTCGCGATCGCGCCCGAGCGCTCGAAGCGCGCGACGACGACGCCCTTCGAGGTGATGGTGCTCCGCGACACCTCGAACGCCGCAGGGATCGTCCCCTCGGCGAACAGGCGCTTGCCGGCGCCGAGCGTGATCGGGTGGATCTTGAGCCACAACGCGTCGACGAGGTCGTGCGCCAGGAGCGTCTGCACGAGCACCGCGCTGCCGTAGACGTGCAGGTCGGGGCCCCGCTCCCGCTTCAGCGCCGCGATCCGCTCCGCGACGTCGCGGTCGATGAACACGGACGGCTGCCACGCGTGCGACGTCGCCGTGGTCGAGACGACGTACTTGGTCGCGGCGTTGGCGCCCGGCCACACGTCGCCGTGCTGCGGCCAGTAGTCGGCCCAGATGTCGAACGTGACGCGGCCCAAGAGGAGATCGAACGGCAGGGCCATCTCTTCGCGGATCGCCGCGCCGAGCTCGGGGTCCGAGTACGGCCAGATCCAGCCTCCGTGGGCGAAGGCGCCGCTCGGGTCCTCGTCCGGCGCGCCGGGCGACTGGATCACGCCGTCGAGCGTGACGAACTCGATCACGACCACACGGCGACCGCTCGCGTCACGCGCCATCAGCGGGCGTTCCGGGGGTGCTGGCGCGCGAGGCGCTCGTTGCCGCGCGTGTCCTTGCCGGTCAGCCGCGCCATGCGCTGCTGACCGGCGGCGTCGTCGCCCGTCGCGACGACGTCGGGCTCACGGCCCGGCCCATCCGTCCTGGCACTCCACGGTCCCGACCCGCTCCCTCATCCTGCGAGGCTACGCACCGAGGCGCCGCGCGTCAACCGCTGCGCGCGTAGGCTGTCGCCATCGCGGCCGTGCCGGTCGAAGAACTCGGGACCGGGACGATCGTGCGCGCGCCGACGCCCGTGAGGGCGCAGACGTGCGCGAGGGGGTGATTCGGATGCCGAAGTACCTGATCTCGTTCGACGACGGCTGGATGGACGTCGCGCGTGAGGACCTCCCCGAGGTGTCGAGGGCGTCGCACGCGGTCGTCGACGAGGCGAAGGCCGCCGGCGTCTGGGTCTTCGGCGGCGGCCTCGTCACGCAACGCGCGAGCGTCGTCGCGACCGACGGTACGGTCACCGAGGGCCCGTTCCCGGAGACCAAGGCGGTGATCGGTGGGTTCTCGGTCATCGACGTGCCGTCGCACGAGGACGCCCTCGCGTGGGCCGCCAAGATCGCCGCCTCCTGCCGCTGCACGCAGGAGGTGCGCGTCATCATGGACGATCCCGAATCCTGAGCGGTCGGCTCGTCGGGAGGTGTGCTCTTGGCCCACGGGGACCGGTCGTTCCGTTGGTTGCAGGGGTCTCGCTCGCGATGGGCCTCGCGGCTTGCGCGGGCCCGAGCGGAGGCCCTGGACCAGGCACGAGCACGCACGTCACCCTCTACGTCTTCGACGGCAACGACGTCTCGACCACCACGCTCGCGATCCGTCGGATCGAGCTCGACTCGCAAGAGGCCTTGGTCGACAGCGCGTGGTTGGCCTACCTCGCCACACCGACCAGACGTCGATGTCGTCGACGTGCGGGATCGTGCGGCTGCGGGCGAAGGCCGTGTCGGCCCGCGGCGCCACGGCCGCCCAGCCCACGACCTCGTCGCCATCGAACGCGAGCACGCCGATCGGCCCGCACGCCATCAGCTCGGCGCCGCGCTCGCCACGCTCGGGTCCGCGCAGCGCGGTGTTCTCCTTCGACGGGATCCGGTAGCTCAGGCACCAGCAGACGTTCGCGTCGGGCCGCTTCGGACCCAATACCGCGGCGACGTCCTCGAACCTGGATGCGGGACGCACCTCGATCGCCATGCACCCACTGCGCCAGGCTGGGACAGCGACGGGGTGCACGGGCACGGTCGCCACAGTCGATGATCACGGCGCCGTCCGAGCGCCGTCGAGGGAGACGAACTCGATCACGATCACACGCCGCATGCGGGGAGGGTACGCACCCTCGCTCGGTGCGTCAAGCGGCGCAGCCTGGCGGCGAGGTGCGGGGCCCACCACGGCAGCAGCGTTCGTGCCGATCGCCGCAGCGAGCCGCGACCTACCCCAACGCCAGCCGCATCAGCACCCGCTGGCGTCGGAGCGCTACGGCATCTACCTCGACACGCCGTACCGCAGCAACACGACGCCGTTGTCGAACGACGTGGCCTCCAGGATGTGCAAGTCCCGGCGGTCTTGGAACACGTAGGTTCCCCGACCCCGCGTCGTTGGACAGATGCGCAACTGGACTTCGTCGACGACGTCGGCGTCGAACATGGACCGCATGAGCGTCAGGCTGCCCCAGAGCCATATGTCGTTGCCGCTGTCCCGCTTCAGCTCCCGTACGGTGGCGACCGGGTCGGATGTGATGGTCGCTGCGGGGAAGGTGCCCCAGGGTGCGTCACGCAGCGTGGTCGACGCGACGACCTTCGTCATCCGATTGAGCTTGTCCCCGTACACCCCCTGGTCTTCGGCGCTCGGCCAGTAGTTCCTCGCCATGGCGTAGGTGTTCGCGCCGAGGACCATCGTGTCGACGGTGTCGATGAACGCCAGCGCGCTCGCCTTGAAGTCCTCGTCGTGCGACACGGCGAAGGGCTGCACGTCGACGAAGCTCATGCCGCCATCGTCCTCGGCGGCGACGTTGTCGACGGTGACCCACTGTTGAACGATGAGTTTCCGCATGACGCCGCTTCTACCACAGCTGACGTGGCGGTTCAGGGCACGTCGACGACACACGGCCGTCAGCGCCTGTCGGTCGAGTGCCATGCGCACACCCCCCTCTGCGCGCCCCGAAACGAGCCAAGGAGCGGCGGTCCCCAGCCGGACCCGGATCTCGCCGTGACTCATCGGCGTGCGACGTAGCGAAGCGCCACGAAACCGTCGTCGAACGAGCGCTCGTCGACGAGACGCAGGTCCGACCGCGCCCCGGACGGGAAGAACCGCCTCCCGCCGCCGACCCGCAGCGGCGCGAAGATCACGTGGTACTCGTCGACCAGACCGGCCGTCATCGCCTGGGCGGCGAGCTCCGGCCCGGCGACAGCCACGTCGCGCTCGGACTCGGCGACCAGTCGTCGCACGGCGTCGGGTCGAACGCCCGCTCGATGCGCGTCCGGCGCTGCGAGGCGAGGCGAGGGTCCGCGGTCCGCGAGTAGACGACCTCCTTAGCGCCGCGCCACCCGCGCGCCCAGGCGAGCTCGACATCGCCGAGGCCGGGCAGCTCGTGCGCGGTCTCCCAGAACCCCATCACTCGAACACCCTCCGCCCGTAGAGGTACGTCCCGATCGATGAGGCGAGGTCGTTGACGAAGGCGTGCACCGCCCCGCTCGGCGCGGCCCAACCGACGCCGCCGCCGGCGTCTTCCACGAAACCATCGAGCGATGTGAGCATCGAGTCGATCAGCGTCGCCATCAACATCTCCTCTCCGGGCCACTACCGCCGACACCGGAAGCCCGGCCACCGGCAACGCGTTGGAGGAGCTGCTCGCTCACCTCGAAGACCTGCACGAAGTGGTGCCTTCGTCCATCGCAGCGCTGCCACTCGAAGCGTCATCAGGGCACGTCGGGCTGGTGCGGTGGGTTGATACCGGACGGGAACGTCGGCGTGGCACACCGCTGCCCTGGTAGGGAACAGCTGCTACGCTCCACGGCGTGGACCGCAGGCAGTTCCTCTCCCGCGCAGCAGCAGTCGCCGTCACGGCAGCAACGGGGTCGGCCGGAGCCCAAGTGTCGGGGACCTATCACTTCGAGGTGGTTCGAGAACGCGCCGAGCTCGCGGGCCTGCGGGCGCCTGTGCGTGTCGCCTGGCTGACCGACCTCCACCACGGGCAACACGTCCGCACGGCGTCGGTGCGGGCGTGGGTCGACGCCGCGCTCGCCGAAGCTCCCGACCTCGTCCTCCTGGGTGGCGACCTGGTCGACCAGACCCCTGGCGCCGACGCCGACGATGGTCTCGCCGCGGAGCTCGCCCGTCTGCGCGCGCCACTCGGCGTGCTGGCGGTCGCGGGCAACCACGATCACGGTCGCTTCCGCGGGTTAGAGCCCTACGCCGGCCTGCTACGCGGCGTGGGCATCGAGGTCCTCGTGAACCGCGGCATCTCCGCTCGCGGCGACCTTCATGTCGCCGGCCTCGACGACCTCCGCAACGGCCGGCCCGACCTCGGCGCCGCACTCCGGGACCGGGGCTCGGCGGGCGCCACCGTGCTGGTCTCACACAACCCCGACGTGCTCCCGGACGTACCGACCGACATCGGGTTGACGCTCGCAGGGCACACCCACGGCGGCCAGGTGGTGCTCCCCGGTGTCGGCGCGCTGTTCACGTCGTCTCGCTACGGCGACCGCTTCCTGGCGGGGTGGGTCGAGGGTCCGGCACGAGGCTACGTGTCGCGTGGCCTAGGCGTGACGAGCATCCCGGTCCGGATCAACTGCCCGGCCGAGCTGACGATCCTCGACCTCGTGCCTACCAGCTGAGGGCTCGGCGCAGGTCCGGCACGAAGCCACGGCCACCGACGTCGGTGCGGCCGGGGCGCCTGGCAACACGTCTTCGACGACCCAGCCCGGCATCCCCCGCCTGCTATGCAACGAGGGTGACGTAGCGACCAGGAGGACGCCAATGAAACGCCGCTGCTGGCCCCGTGAGCCAGACGTGCGGCGAGCCGTGGTGCCCCGATATGAAACGCGTGGTTGATGCTGTTGCCCAACGCTGGGCTTCGGCCGACCGCCATTGCGACGATCCGGCGTACCGGCAGGCAGACGCGCCGACCAGCGAGCGTCCAGGTGTGGGCGCGCCGGCCGGCCCGTCGGCCCGAGCCTGCCGTTCTCAACTCGACAACAGCCGCGCGAGCTTGCCGAACTGCTGCGTCCAACCGGTCTCGGCGTTGGGCGCCATCATGTCGCTGTACGGCCCGTCGACGAGCACCACGCGGGTCCGCTCGGGACCGTCTTCGTGGAGCTCGATGCGGGTGATGGTGCGCTCGATCAGGCCCAACTCGGGCTGCGGCTCGGACGTGAGCACCAGGAGTTCAGGAGGTGAGATCTCGACGATCGTCGCGGCGTCGGGGAAGCCAGTTCCCACCTCGATGCCCGCACCGTCGGCGATCTCCAGGCTCTCGAGCACCATCGTCTTGTGGTGCTTGCCCCCCACCTTCGGTTCGATCTCGACTTGGTCGACGGGCGTGGTGAAGCCGTCCGGGCCCCACCACTGCGCGAGCAAATCGGGCTCGACGAAGTAGCGGAACACCTCCTCGCGCGGCGCGTCGAACACGCGGGTGATCTCCAGGATCCGGCCGGCTCGTTCGGTGGTCGTCGGTCGGTTCATGCTGGCTCCTCCTCGGTCGCTGCGTCGACCGGTGCGGTGGTCGCTGCGTGGTCGATAGACGTTCGAACCTGCATGAGGGCCTCCAAGCGCTCGAGGCGCCCCTCCCACAGGGCGCGCCGCTGCGCGAGCCAGCGCTCGGCCTCGAGCAGCGTGTTGGGGATGAGGGAGCAGGTGCGCACGCGGCCCTGCTTGCGCGTCGCGACCAGGCCACTGGCCTCCAGCACCTGCACGTGTTGCACCACGGCCGCGAGGCTGATCGGCAAGGGCGTGGCGAGCTCGCTCACGGACGCGGGACCGCGACCAAGCTGCACCACGATGGCACGCCGGGTCGCGTCGCCGAGCGCGTGGAAGACGTGGTCGATGGTCGCGGCAGGTTGGTGCATCGACCGCAGTATCCGGGGCATCACCACAAAAGTCAAGTCGTTACTTAACTGTTGGTCTCGAAGCCTGACGGGGTCGATGGCACGATCGCGTTCGCTGCGGCAGACACGGGCGGCGGGTGTCGATCGTGGAGGATCGGTTCGCTCAGCGCCGGTTGCGCGGATGCTGCCGCGCCAGTCGCTCGTTGCCGCGCCAGTGCTTGCCGGTCAGCCGGGCCATGCGTTGCTGCACGGCTCGCGCCTCGCCCGGGTCGCTGACGGCCAAGAAGTCTCGTGCCTGGAGTCCGCGTCGTTCGCATCGTGGGGATACGCCGCCATCGTGGTGGTCGCCGCCCACGTGAAGTAGTCGAGCAACACGCGCCTGAGTCGCGGATCGGCGAGCCCGACGTCGTCGAGCGCGAGCTCGAAGCACGCCATGGAGCGGCGGTCCATCTCCTCGTGGGGGCCGTTGCCGCTGTGGATCCGGACCACGTCCGACTCCGTGCCGCAGCACTCGCTGTAGCTCGGCGGCCCGCCCCACGCCTCACCCCAGTAGGCCGCAAGCCGCTCCGTGTGCCGTGGGTGGAACCCTCCCTCGAACGCCTGGGCGACGATCTCGTCGACCATGACGCGTTCGTGCCAGGCGTGCGCGAGCCGAAGCACACCGTCGGCGCCACCGACGGCCTCATAGACGGTCTGCGAGTGCAGGGTCCCTCCTCGTTTCCAACGCCACGGCGTCGTCGGGTTGCCGAAAGCCGGCCACAGACACCGTCGCCAAAGCCTCGCGGACGACTGCGACCCCCTCGGACATGGCGCGAGGGTACGCGCACACACCCCACCCGTCAACCATGGCGATCGAAAGCTCGCGACCGAGGCGCGGAGCGAAGTGGTCACCGACAGCTCGGGCTGCGCCACGAGGTGCTCCTCCCGCATCGTGAGCGTCAACGAGCCTCGGCGTCACCACCTGCACCGGCAGCGACGGCGCGGGCGATCGCGCGGAAGACCGCGACCGTCTCGCGTTCGCGCCGCAGGTAGTCCGAATCGGTGCTGGTCTTGACGATCACCACGCCGAGGCCGCGGTGTACGTAGACGTACTGCCCGTAGATGCCCATCGCGACGGCCTCGCCAGCGCCGCCCGGCGGGATCCACCACTGGTAGCCGTAGCCGAGACCGGCACCGAAGGCGCCGTCGACTTCGTTACGAGTCGGCGCCGCGGCCGGCGTGAGCGACGCCTCGACCCAGCCCTCGGGCACGACCTGGACGCCGTCGCGTCGCCCGCTCTCGAGGTAGAGCCGGCCGAAGCGCCCGTAATCGCGCAGCGTCGCGCCGAAGAACGCATACGACAGCGCGTGATCGTGTCGATCGGTGCCCCACGCCGCCGGCGAAGCCATGCCTGCCGGACCCCAGAGCACCTCTTGGAGGAACGCCGACGGGTGGACGCCCGTCGCGCGCTCGAGGAGCAGGCCGAGCGCCAAGGCGTCGGAACTGGCGTAGCGCTGCACCCGACCCGGAGTGTGTTCGCTCTCGAGCCCCGCGAGCACTCGCGGGATCGGGCGGCCGAACACGAACAGCTCCAGCGGCAGGCGCATCACGTCCGAGCGCGGGTCGTCGTAGTCCTCGCTCCAGGCGACGCCCGAGGTCATCGTCAGGACGTCGCGGATCGACGCCCCGGCATAGCCGCCCTCGGCCAGCTCCGGCACGTAGGCGCTGATGGCGTCGTCGAGCGACGCGACGAGGCCGCGCTCGACGGCGATGCCGACGAGCGCCGACGTCACCGACTTCGCGACCGAGAACGACGTCGCCAGGGAGGCGGCGTCGTTGCCCCGCGCGTACGATTCGTGCACGATCACGCCGTCGCGGGCGACGAGGAGCCCGGTCGTCTCGCTCTCGTCCAGGAACGACGCCAGCGAGCGCTCCACGCCCTCGAAGAGGTAGTCGCCCGGCAGCGGCCGCTCCTCGACGAGGAACGGCCACGGGTCGTCGCCCGGGCGCACCGTCCGCGACGGCACCGCCTCGTGGAGGCTGCGGAAGCTCTCGGCCCGGCGCCCGTCGTCGAACATGCCGA
>SLSM01000045.1 GCA_007130445.1 Trueperaceae bacterium
ACCATCGCGCGGCGCGTCGAAGCGGCCTCGGCGCTGCGCGAGCGCCTGCGGTCCGACGCCGAGGCGCTCGCCCAGGTGCAGGTGTTCGATGCGTTGCCGCCCGACGTCCTCGAGCTGGTCAGCGGCTTCGGGCAGCAAGAGCGCGCCCTGGTCGAGCGGGTCCAGGGTGCGCGCTCGCGCCGTGACGACCTGCTCGAGCGCGTCACCAGGCATCGCGCAGCGTTCGCCGACGTGCGCCACCTGTCGCAGGATCAGCTCAGTGCCCTCGAGGCGTTCGACGAGGCGCTGGAGCGACGGCGCGATCCGCGCCCGTGGCGCTTCGCCACGGCAGCCGCTGCCGCCCTGGCCGGTGGGTTCGGCCTGCCGCCGCTGCTCGCCTCGCTCGGCGCCGAGCTGCCTGCGGCCGCCGCCGTCGGCGCGGTGATCGGTGCCGTGGCCGGAGCGTTCGCGCCGATCGGCGACGGCACCGCACGTGCGCGCCAGGCCGTCGCCGAGGCCGGACTCGAGGGCGACGACGACGACCTCCGACAGCGCCTCAGGCAGCGCTCGGCGTTCGACGCCCAGTACGACCAGGTCCAGGCCGACGCCCGGGCGTTGGAGCTCGCCGAGGCGGCGCTGGCCGAGCACGAGGCGGAGGGCCGCTCCTTCCTCGATGCCGTCGAGCCGGTGCTGGCAGCGTTGCCAGAGGGCGCTGACGTCGACGCGGCGTACCGGACGTGGACCCGGCTGACGCCGTTGGTGCGTGCCGGGCGCAGCGAGCTCGCCGCCCTCGTCAGCGATCTGATCGAGGACGACGACGTGTCCGGCGGCCCGACGCCTGGCGGCCCGCGCTTCGACGCCGAGCGCTTCGACGACGAACCCGTCCGCGACGACGACGGCGGACTCGCCGATCTCGTACGCGTCGCGACGATCACGGGCGGCGCCGTGCCCACGGCTGGTGGCATCACCATCGGCTCGCTCGCCAGCTGGGTGGCCTCGCTGGGTGGCGCCGACTGGGAGCGTTGGGAGCACGCGGCACAGGCGCTGGACGATGAGCGCGAGCGACGCGAGCGCGGTGGCGTGGACGCGTCGAGCGAACGCCGAAGGGCCTGGGACGAGGCGCTCGCGGTCGTCCTCGCTGCTGCGGAGTCGGAGCACACCGCCGCCAGCGAGGCGCTCGCCTCGGCCGAGGCCGTCGTGCGGCGCTGGTGGCCCGCCGGGTCGCGCCAACCTGGGGCCGAGGCGTCGGCAGCGCTGATCGGTGAGGAGGACTTGGATCCCACCCGGGCGTGGTCGACGGACACCGCCGCGAACGCGCTCGCGAACGCGGTGGCTGCGACGGGTGCCGGACGACGCGTCGTCGGTTGGCTCGACGCCGAGCGCGTCGCTGCGGACCTCGCGGCGATCCGCGAGGCACAGCGCCGCCTGAGCGAGGCGGAACGCGAGCACCGAGCCCACCTTCGTAGCCAATCGGCGGCCCGCCACGCCGACCTGCAGGCGCGCGTCGAGCCGTTGGAGCTGGCCGTCGGGGCCGCCCAGGGCGCCTGGCGAGCGTTGGTCGAGCGCCATCCCGACCTACCGGACGCCCGGCTCGACGACGCCGCGGTCGCGTTCGAGCGCGTCGAGGCGGCGGCGGCGGACGCGGCAGCCGCCGAGCACGGGGCGCGAGCGGCCCTGCTCGAGGCGCAACGGCGCGTCGCAGCGAGCGAGGGCGCCGACGCCGTCAACGTCGCGTCCCTGCTCGAGGCGAGCCACGAGCGACGTGCCGAGGCCGCCGCCGTGCGTGAGGAGGTGGCGGCGCTCGCGCTCGCGTACGCGGCTCTCGAGGTCAGCATCGCCTCGTTCGGCCAGGAGCATCGCGCGCGCGTGGAGCAGCGCGCCGGTGCGCTGCTGGCGGACGTGTCGTCCCAGCCCGGCCGTCGCGTCCGGCTCGACGATGCGTTCGCGGCGAGCGTCGTCGAGGCCGGTGGCGACGTCGCGTTGCCCGTGCAGCTCTCGCAGGGCACGCGCGACCAACTGGCGTTGGCGCTGCGGCTCGCCGTGCTCGACACGGTCGCATCGGACGTGCCGCTGCCGCTGGTGCTGGACGATCCGTTCGCACACTGGGACGCGTCGCGCCTGCGCCAGGCGCGCGGCATGCTCCAGGCGCTGGCGAGGCAGCGCCAAGTGCTGCTCCTCACGCATCGCGACGAGTTCGCGTCGTGGGGTGAACCGGTCACGGGCGACGCCGCGCCGCCGCGGACGTCGGCCTAGTCGGGCACGGCGTCCGAGCCGCGCGCGTCGAGACGCGGCAACGCTAGGCGCAGGGCGTCGAACGCACCGTCCCCGCCAAGGCCGTGCCGTTGCCACGCCCGCCGTTCCAGGTCGCCGATGTCGTGGTCGACGTACGGACCCGGCAGTCTCGTGCTCGCCAACCCCGCGAGCAGCGCCTGGACGGTGTCGAGGGTGTGACCCAAGGTCGCCTCGTCGAGGCGATCGGGGCGGTCGTCGCCGCCGCGATGGTGCGGGACGTGGCCGGCCGTGATCCACAGGTAGGGCGTCTCGTGGGAGCGGAAGACGTCGGCCGCCGGGGCGGCTCCGAGACGGTGCCGAGCGACCGGGGCCAGCCAACCCGGGAGCGCGGCGATCGAGTCGAGCACGCCCGGGAGGCGCGGCTCGCTCTCGACGCCGACGACGAGCAACGCCGGACCGTTGCCGGCGGCCACGGCGTGGCCGATGCGGTCGACGAGCAGCGCCGCCTTGAGGTCGTGGCGGCGATGCGAACGCATGAACACGTCGGCGCCGTGCGGCAGCGCGGGGGGGCGCGCGACGTCGCCACCGTCGAGCAGGGCGACGATCACGTCGCGCTCGAAGTGCGCGGCCGCCAGCCGCGGCGCCAGGGTCACGACCAGGGCGACGGCCGCGGCGTTGTCGCCAGCGCCGGGCGAGGCCGGCGGGCCGTCGTAGTGCGTCGCGAGCAGCAGGGGACGCAGATGGCGCTCACGGCCCGGCACGACGCCGAGCAGGTTGACGACGCCGCTGGCGTCTCGGGCCTCGAACTGGTTGCCGAGGTACGGGGCGACCCCGGCCTCCTCGAGCGCGTCGCGCAGCAGTCGCCGGGTGTTGGCGAGGCCCATGCCGTGTTGGGGCCGCGGCCCGGCGGTGCAGAGCCGTTCCACCAGTTCGAGCGCCCGGCGGCCGAGGCCACGGCCGTCCACCGTGCCGTCCGGAGGGTGCGCTGCCCGTGCCACGTGCTCGTCCATGAGCTCACGTTGCCACGCCGCGCCGCTCGGAACCGGTTGCGTCGTCAGCCCCTGGTACACGCCTCGCGCCTCGGGACGCGCCGCCACGCTGCGAGCGCGACCAGTACGAGCGCCGCAGCCAGGCCGAACGCCAGGCTCACGGCGTCGGCGCGCGCGGCGCCCATCAGGGCGAGCGGGGCGGCGGCGGCACCGAGCGCCGCGCCCAGGTCGCGCGCGTT
>SLSM01000184.1 GCA_007130445.1 Trueperaceae bacterium
GCGCGGTCGGCGCCGAGGTGGCGGTGTCGGCAGTGGCGTTCGAGGGCATCGACGCTCCTTCAGGGCGGCGCTCGGGCCGGCCGAGGGGCGGGCGGCCTCTCGTCCAGGATAGTCGCAGGCGACCCCTGACCACAGCGGCACAACGTCCCTGCCGCAGGTCCCTACAGCAGCGTGCCGCTCAGGAACACCATCGCGATGCTGAAGAAGATGATGATGCCGGTCACGTCGACGAGCGTCGCGATGAAGGGTGCCGACGAGGTCGCCGGGTCGGCGCCGAGGCGCTTGAGCAGGATCGGCAACAGCGAGCCGGAGAGCGAACCCCAGACCACGACGCCGAACAGCGAGACACCCACCGTGAGCGCCACGAGCGGCCAGTGCGGCCCGTAGGCGTCGAACGCGACCGCCCACACCACGATGCGCGCCGTGCCGAGCGTTCCCAGGATCACACCGAGCATGACGCCGGAGACGATCTCGCGCCGCATCACGCGCCACCAGTCGTTGAGCCGCACCTCACCCAGCGCGATGGCGCGGGTGATCAGCGTGGCGGCCTGCGAGCCGCTGTTGCCGCCGGAGGCGATGATCAGCGGCAGGAAGATCGCGAGGACCACGGCCTGGGCGAGCTGGTCCTCGTAGAACGTCATCGCCTCGGCCGTCAGCATGCCGCCGAACAGCAAGATGACCAGCCACACCACGCGCTTGCGCACCATCGTCGTGATCGGCACCTGGAGGTAGGGCTCCTCGAGGGCCTGCATGCCACCGAGCATCTGGATGTCCTCGGTGGCCTCGCGTTCGACGATGTCGAGGACGTCGTCGACGGTGACGATGCCGACGAGGATGCCGGCGCCGTCGACCACCGGCAGCGCGGTGCGGTCGAACTTGCGGAACACCGACACGGCGGACGACTCGTCGTCGAGCACGTTCAGCGCCACGAACTCACGGTCCATCAGGGCGTCGATGCGCGTCGACGGGTCCACCGTGAGGAGCTGGCGGATGCGCAGGTCGTCCACCAGCACGCCGGCGGGGTCGGTGACGTACACGACGTTGAGCGTCTCGGAGTCGTGGCCGAACACGCGGATGTGCTGGAGCACCTCGCCGACCGTCCAGGTCGGCTTGACCCTGACGTAGTCGGGCGTCATCAAGCGGCCGACCGAGTCCTCGGGGTAGCCGAGCAGCTGCATCGCGACGCGTCGCTCGCCCACGGAGAGCAGGTTCAGCAGCCGGCGCGTGACCTTGCCCGGCAGCTCCTCGAGCAGTGCGGTGCGGTCGTCGGCCGACATCTCCTCGAGCAGCGCCGCTGCGTCGACGTCCGACAGCGTGCGCAGCAGGTGCTCCTGGGCGTCGAACGAGAGGTACTCGAAGGCCTGCCAGGCCGTCTCCTTCGGCAGCAGGCGGAAGGCGATCGCCTCCTGCTTCTCCGGCAGGCGGTCGATCGCCTCGGCGATGTCGGGGGGGCTGCGCTCAGCCAGCAGCTCCTTGACCGCGTCGAAGCGGCGCGCCTCGACGAGGGCTTCGAGCGTCTCGTTCAGGCTTCCCGTGACCTGATCCATGGTCATCGTCTGGGCTCGGCATCCGGCACGCTCCTCGTCGACGCGCCGCCGGGGCCGTGGGCCCGCCGACGCGGTTGGTTGCACGACTGCGCCACCGGGGCCGACGGCCCCGCGCGCGTGTCAGACGACGAGTGTACCAGGCGGGCGCCGACCCCTCGGCCGCGACCGGTCAGTTGAGCTCGTCGAGGGTGAGACGGAAGCTCGGCACGAAGGTGTCGATGAAGGCCGCGACCACGGGCTCGTCGAGCGCCTCGAGCGAGGCGCGGATGGTGGCCTCGGCGCGCTCGAACTCGCGGTTGCCCGCCTTGGCCTCCTCGAGGCACTTGAGGTAGGCGCAGATCTTGTCGGCCAGCTTGACGAGACGCCAGTGCGCGGCGTCGTCGTCACGCTCGAACAGCAGCGGCTCGTAGGCGGCGCGCAGGTCGTCGGGGAGCATGTCGGACAAGCGCTGCTTGGCCACCGATTCGAGGCTGTCGATCGCCTCCTTGACCCGCGGGTTGAAGTACTTGATCGGCGTCGGCAGGTCGCCGGTGATGACCTCCTCGGCGTCGTGGAAGACGGCGAGGAGGGCGGTCCGCTCAGGGTCGACGCCGCCGCCGAAGCGGGTGTTGCTCATGACCGCGAGCGCGTGCGCGACCATCGCCACCTGGAGGCTGTGCTCCTGGATGTTCTCGGTGCGGGTGTTGCGCATCAGCCCCCAGCGTTGGATGAACTTCATGCGGGCCAAGTAGGCGAAGAAGTGACTCACGCGCGCACCATACGTCAAGCGCGTCCGCGGTTCAGGCGAAGCCGCGGAAGCGGTCGCGGTGCACCATCATCGCCAGGCCGAGCACGCCCAGGGTGATCACCAGGTTCGTGCCGCCGTACGACACGATGGGCAGCGTCAGGCCCGTCACGGGCGCCATGCCGAGCGACACGCCGACGTTCACGAGCGTTTGGAACCCGAGGTAGGCCAGCACACCGGTGATCACGAGCTGGTCTCGCGGTCTGGGACACTCCATGGCCATCACCGCCAACCGCCAGAACATGAGCGCGAACAGGGCGAGCACGAACACCGACCCGACGAACCCGAGCTCTTCCGAGAGCACCGGGAAGATGAAGTCGGTGTGCTTGAAGGGGATGAAGTCGAGCTGCGTCTGCGTGCCTTGGCGCCACCCCTTGCCCGTCAGCCCACCCGAACCGATGGCGATGCGCGCCTGGGTCACCTGGTACCCGGCCCCCTGTGGGTCGGCGTCGGGGTTCAGGAACGCCGTGATGCGCGCCTGCTGGTGCGGCGCGAGGCGCGGCACCACGATGGGGACGGCGACGACGACGATCGCGACGGCGGCGATCAGCACGCGTGTCGGGACGCCCCGCACGAACAGCATGCCGGCGCCGATGGCCGCGATCACCAGCGCACTGCCGAGATCAGGGCCGATCAGCACCAGACCGAAGGGGACCGCGACGAGGGCACCGACGACCAGGTAGCCGACGACACCGCGCGACGTGCTGTGCGTGAGGTAGCGCCCGAGCAGCAATATGAGCGCGACCTTGGCGAGTTCGGAGGGCTGGATGCGAGCCGGGCCGAACTCGAGCCAGCGCTTGGCGCCGTTGACCTCTTCGCCGAACACCAGCACGGCGACGAGCAACACGAGCGTGAGCACGTACAGCGGCACGGTGAGCTTGTCGACACGCTCACCGCCGATCACGAAGATCGCGACGCAGCCGATCACGCCCGCCACGAACCACGCCGCCTGGCGGGTGACGTAACTCGGGTCGGGCGCCGCACTCGCGAGCGTCACGATGCCGACGAGCGCGATCAACGCCACGATCACCGGGAGGTAGGGTTCGAGCCGACTCACGACTCCACGCTACCCGAGAGACGGCCGCCGACGTGCGCGGAAGCGACGTGGCGCGCTCCACCAGGCCTCGGCGCCGCGACCCAGGTGCGTGGGGGCCGTGAAACATGCCATTGACGTGTGCGGGAGGGCCACGTACGCTTGCGTCCAAGAGGAGGCTCCTGTGAAGCGTGGTGCCCATATTCTGATCCTCGGTTCCTTGGCGTTGTTCCCATTGATGTTGATGGCGTGCGCACCAACAGCAGCGATCGCGACGGAGTTGCCGATAACGCTCATCTCAACGCAGACCGCCAACCCTGAGGCCGTCGTGCTGCAGGGGCGATATTTCGGTGGTGGCCATGGCGACAGTTACATCATGATCGCACGCGACGTCACCGGTAGCGATGCGATTCGTGTCGATGCCACCGAGTGGACTCCTACCAGGATCGTGTTTTCGGCTCCACCTGGAAGTGGCGGTTCGTTCGTCTGGGTCGTTGCTGACGGCCGACAGAGTAACCCTTTGGGCTTGACCAACTTGCCATAAGGATTGCGCACTCCTGGATGGGCCCGCAGACGTTGAGGTGGGCCTTGTCCAATCGGCTACATCGGACGCGGCAGGCGACTCGACCGCCTATGGCGGCCGTCTGCGTCGTTGAGCGTGACCAACGCCCCGTGAACCGGCACCGATGCAGCGTGTAGACTCGCCCGATGCGACCGAGCGCCGTCAAAGGCACCTACGACGTCCTCCCCGACGACCAACCCCGCTGGCACGCACTCCTCGCCACCACGCGCCGCATCCTGGGGCGCGCAGGGGTCGACGAGATCTCGACGCCGGTGTTCGAGCACAGCGACGTGTTCGAGAAGTCGGTCGGCGAGTCCGCCGATCTGGTCGTGCAGAAGGAGATGTACCGCTTCGAGGACCGTGGCGGTCGCTGGCTCACCCTGCGCCCCGAGTTCACCGCCGGCGTCCTGCGCGCCTTCATCGAGCACGGCATGTACACGTGGCCGGCGCCGGTGAAACTCTGGAGCGCCGGCCCCGCCTTCCGGGCGGAGAACGTGCAGCGGGGTCGCTTCCGGCAGTTCCATCAGGTCAACTGCGAGCTCGTCGGCGGCGCCAGCGCGCTCCTCGACGCCGAGGCCATCGCGCTGCTCGTCGACGTGCTGGCCGGTCTCGGGCTGCGCGGCGTGCACGTCAAGGTGGGGTCGGTGGGCGATCCCGAGGATCGGCAGCGCTACAACGCCTACCTGCGCGAGGCGCTCGAACCACAGGCCGAGGCGCTCTCCGAGGTGAGCCGTGAGCGTCTGCGACTCAACCCGCTGCGGGTGCTCGACAGCAAGGACGCCGGCGACCAGGCGTTGCTGGCGCCGCTGCAACGGCCGCTGGAGCGGCTCGGCGCCGAGGCGCGGGCGCACTTCGACGCGGTGACCGACGTGCTCGAGACGTGGGGCGTCCCCTTCGAGATCGACGCGAGCATCGTCCGCGGGCTCGACTACTACCGCAGAACGGCGTTCGAGGTGCATCACGCTGGTATCGGCGCGCAGTCCGCACTCGGCGGCGGCGGTCGCTACGACGGCCTGATCGCACAGCTCGGCGGCCCCGACGTGCCCGGCATCGGCTGGGCGTTCGGCATCGAACGCGTCTTCGACGCCCTCGCCGGAGAAGGCGTCGCGGCCGCCACGCGCGAGCGACCGCTGGCGTACCTCGTCGCCCTCGACGAGACCGCGGTGGCCGAACTGGCGCAGCTGGCGCGCGCGCTGCGCTCCGAGCACCGCATCGAGCACGGCTACGTCGCCCGCAACCCCGGCAAGGGCCTGCGCGACGCCGACCGCAGCGGTGCACGCGTCGCCGTGATGCGCGGCTCGCGCGAGCGCGCGGACGGCACGTTCCAGGTCAAGGACCTCCGCAGCGGCGAGCAGCGCTCGATCGAAGAGGACGCCCTCGCCGAGCACCTGCGAGGCAGCGTGACCAGCACCACCCCCACCGACACCGACGCCGCCCTCGCAGGCTGAGCGTCGCCGACAGGAGCCCTATGCGAAGGACCATGAGTTGTGGCGCGCTGCGCGCCGAGCACGCTGGACGGACCGTCACGCTGGCGGGCTGGGTCAACCGGCGCCGCGACCTGGGCGGCCTGATCTTCCTCGACCTGCGCGACCACGGCGGCATGAGCCAAGTCGTGGCGCTGCCTGAGCACGCAGACGTGCTCAAAGTCGCCGAGAGGGTGCGCAGCGAGTTCGTCCTCGAGGTGCACGGACACGTGCGGCTCCGGCCCGAGGCGCAGCGCAGCGAGCGACTCGCGACCGGCGACGTCGAGCTCGTGGCCGATGCGATCACGGTGCTCTCCGAGGCCGACACGCCGCCCTTCCCGATCGACGGCAGCGTCGACGCCTCCGATGTCAACGAAGACCTGCGCCTGCGCCACCGCTACCTCGACCTCAGGCGCAGCGCGGCGCTGGCGCCGTTGCGCCTGCGCCACCGTGTCACCAAGGCCATCTGGGACTACCTCGACGAGGCGGGCTTCCTCCACGTCGAGACCCCGCTGCTCACCCGCAGCACCCCCGAGGGCGCCCGCGACTACGTCGTGCCGGCGCGTGGCCGGCCCGGCCACGTCTACGCCCTGCCGCAATCACCGCAGCTGTTCAAGCAGATGCTGATGGTCGGTGGCGTCGACCGCTACTTCCAGATCGCTCGCTGCTTCCGCGACGAAGACCTGCGGGCCGATCGCCAGCCCGACTTCACGCAGCTCGACCTCGAGATGGCCTTCGTGGAGGTCGACGACGTGCTCACGCTGAACGAGTCGCTCATGGCGCACGTGGTGCACCTGGCGACGGGCAGCGCACCCGCCACGCCGTTCCCGCGCCTGTCGTACCGCGACGCGATGGAGCGCTTCGGCTCCGACAAGCCCGACGTGCGCTTCGGCCTCGAGCTGACCGACCTGGACGACACGTTCGCCGCCACCGACGTGCGGGCGCTGCGCGGCGTGCTCGACGCCGGCGGCGTCGTGCGGGCGCTGCGCGTACCCGTGGAGCACGCCGGCTCGGTCTCGCGCAAGGACATCGAGGCCCTCGAGGCGCATGCCAAGCGCTACGGGGCCCACGGTCTCGCATGGCTCCGGCGCGGCGAGGACGGCTTCAGCGGACCGCTGGCCAAGGCGCTCTCGGACGATGAGCGCGCGGCGCTGACGGCGCTCTCGAGCGCCGTCGGTGATCTGTGGCTGCTCGTCGCCGGCCCGTGGGAGACCGCCTGCACGGCGCTCGGGGCGGTCCGGCTGCGCCTGCGCGAGCACCTCGACCTGCCGCTCGCAGCCGGGCACGCCTTCGTGTGGGTGCTCGACTTCCCGCTGTTCGAGCGCGACGGCGAGGGCGGCTGGACCTCGATGCACCACCCCTTCACGCGCCCGCACGACGACGACCTGCCGCTCCTCGAGCGCGACCCGGGCGCGGTACGCGCCCAGGCCTACGACCTCGTGATGAACGGCTTCGAGATCGGTGGCGGATCGATCCGTATCCACCGCAGCGACGTACAGGAGCGCGTGTTCACCGTGCTGGGCATGTCGACCGAGGAAGCCCGGTCGCGCTTCGGCTTCTTCCTCGACGCGCTGCGCTACGGCACGCCGCCGCACGGCGGCATCGCCTGGGGGCTCGACCGCCTCGTCATGCTGCTCGCAGGCGCGCGCAGTCTGCGCGAGGTGATCGCCTTCCCGAAGAACCAGCGCGGCGCCGATCCGCTGACCGACGCCCCGGCACCGGCCGACGCGGCCCAGTGGGCGGAGCTCGGACTCGCCGTGGTGGCCGCGCGCGACACCGACGACGGCGTCTCCGTCGACCTGGAGGTCTCATGATTCCACTGGTGATCCTCGACCTCGACGGCACGGTGATCGGCTCCTCCGGTCAGGTCGCGCCGAGCGTGTGGGAGGCCGCCGACGCTGCGCGCGAGGCGGGCGTGAAGATCGCCGTGTGCACCGGGCGGCCCGGCCTCGGCGTGGCGCTGCGCGTGGCGCGCCGCCTCGGTCCGAACGTGCCACACGTGTTCCAATCCGGCGCGCACATGGCGTTCACCGACGGCGAGACGTTGATGGCTTCGTCGCTGCGCGAATCGGTCGCGCTCACACTCGTGCAGCACGCGCGTGCGCTCGGGTTGGTGCTCGAGCTCTACACGCCCAACCACCTATACGTCGAGCGCCGCACCACCCTGTCCGAGGAGCACGCGGCCATGATCGGCGTCAACGCCTTGGTGCGCGACCTCGCCGAGGTGGCCCAGAGCGAACCGGTGGTACGGGCCCAGTGGGTCCTCACCTCCGACCAGGAGTCGCACGCCATGTCACTCGCGGTGAGCGACGTGCAGGTGAGCCGTGCGACGAGCCCGGCCCAACCCGGCACGCTCTTCGTCAGCGTCACGCGCAAGGGGACGTCGAAGGGGTCGGCCGTGACCGCGCTCTGCAAGCACCTGAAGGTGCCGCTCGAGAAGACGATGGCCGTCGGCGACAGCGCCGGCGACCTCCCGATGCTCGAGCTGGTCGGCTTCCCGATCGTCGTCGCGAACGCCGAGGACGCGTTGCTCGCTCGTTACCCCAGCGTCGGCAGCGTCGAGGACGGCGGGGTCGTCGACGCACTGGCCATGGCCGTCCAGGGTGCGCGCGCCGTGCCGCGCGCCCCCGTCGGGTAGGCTCGCCGACATGACCACTGTTCGCATCGCCGACCTCGGTGCCGCCGTCGGCGCCGCCGTCGAACTCCGAGGCTGGCTCACGGCCTCGCGCTCCTCGGGCAAGATCGCGTTCCTGCAGCTCCGCGACGGCAGCGGCTTCGTCCAGGCCGTGGTGTCGCGCGCCGACGTCGGCGACGCAGCCTTCGAGACGACGCGCGGCCTGACGCAGGAGTCCGCGGTGCGTGTGCGCGGCGAGGTGCGCGCCGACCCGCGCTCGCCCTCGGGCGTCGAGATCAAGGCGACCCACGTCGAGACCATCGCGCCATCCGTCGGCTACCCGATCACACCCAAGGAGCACGGCGTCGACTTCCTGATGGAGCGCCGCCACCTCCACCTGAGGCACCGCGCCCCGTGGGCGATCCTGCGGATCCGGGACGAGGTCGAACGCGCGATCCACGACTTCTTCGCGGCGCGCGGCTTCGTCCGCTTCGATGCGCCCTTCTTCATGCCGACGGCCGTCGAGGGCACCACGAACCTGTTCGAGATCGAGCTCTTCGAGGAGGAGAAGGCCTACCTGTCGCAGTCCGGGCAGCTGTACGCCGAGGCGGGCGCGCTGGCGCTCGGCGCCGTGTACACGTTCGGCCCCACGTTCCGGGCCGAGAAAAGCAAGACGCGCCGCCACCTCCTGGAGTTCTGGATGGTCGAGCCCGAGGTGGCCTTCCTCGAGCACGACGGCAACGTGCAGCTGCAGGAGGACCTCGTCGCCTACCTCGTCGGCCGCGTCCTGGAACACCGCGCCGCCGAACTCGAGACGCTCGGCCGCGACCCGGCGCGACTCGAACCGGCCGCCCAGGGGGGCTTCCCCCGCATCAGCTACGACGAGGCGCTGGCGCTGCTCGCGGAGGCCGGCGAGCACCTCGAGTGGGGCGACGACTTCGGCGCACCGCACGAGACGCTGCTGGGCGAGCGCTTCGATCGGCCGCTCGTGATCGAGCGCTACCCCACGCACGTCAAGGCGTTCTACATGGAGAGCGTGCCGGGCGATCCGACGCGCGTGCTGTGCGACGACGTGATCGCTCCCGAGGGGTACGGCGAGATCATCGGCGGATCGCAACGCATCCACGACCTCGCGCTGCTCGAGCAGCGCATCGCCGAGCATGGGCTGCCGCGTGAGGCGTTCGACTGGTACCTGGACCTGCGGCGGTACGGGAGCGTCCCCCACAGCGGCTTCGGGCTCGGCCTGGAGCGCACCCTGGCCTGGATCACAGGCGTCCACCACCTGCGCGAGGTGATCCCGTTCCCGCGCATGCTGACCCGCATGTACCCCTGAACTCGACGGCATGAGCGACGCCCCGGGGCCACGCCGCGGGCCCGCCCGAGGACCCGATCGTCGAGCGCCCTCAGCGCAGCGCCACCTGCCCCCACAGCGTCGCTGCAGGCGCGCCGTCGACCACCACCGTGACCTCGTCGGCGCCGTGCGCGAACGCGGTCTCCTCGATCGAGCGCAGCGTCGCGAGCTCGGCCAGCACGTCGGGGCCGCGTCCCTGTAACGGCGGTACGTCGACCACGACCACGCGCCGCCGCTGCACCTCGTAGCCGAGGACCGTGGGCGCGCCGACTTGCTGCGGCCACACGCCGTCCTCGACGAGCGTCGTCCGCAACACCGCGAGCGCGGCGGCGAGCCGGTCCTCGAACGCGTCCGGTGAGGTCACCTCGACGTCCACGGTGCGGCTCAGGCCGTCGCGATCGAACACGACGATGCGAGCGTCGCTGGTGATCGGCGCCGAGCGCACCTCCACGTCGATCAGGAGGTCCGGGACACGCGGCACCGGGGCGTCGCGAACACCACCCGCGAACCATGCCGCCGCGCCACCGAGCACCAGCGCGGCGATCAGCACGTGTGGTCGCAGCACGACGTCGCCCCAACGCCGACGGCGGCGGACCGCGCTCACGGGAGCGCGCCGGCCCCGCTGACGATCGAAGCCAAGGCGGCGGCCAAGAGCGGCGCGAAGGCCGGGTCGCGCAGGTCGGCCGCGCCGACCTCCAGGAGCACGCCGCGCCCAGCGGCTCCCGTCAGCACCGCCACCGGCGCCGCCCGCGGACCGGCGACGTCGAAGCCCCCGGCATCGCGAAGCACGCTGGAGAGTGCCTCGGCGTAACGAGCCCCACGGTCGAGATCGACGACCAGGTCGAGCAGGATGCGACGCCTCACGCCGTCCGTCTCGGGCCTCTGCAACACGGCCTCGGCGTTGATCCTCACGGCGTCCTCCAACGCGCTCAGATCGCCGGCGTCGCCGAGGTGGAACACTCGCAGAGACCCACGCGGCAGGTCGGCCACCTGCAGGGTGACGAAGAGCCGCGCACCCGTCCCCTGCGCTGCCCGGTCGCTGGCGGCCGGGAGCATCGGGCCGACGCGCGTGAGTGACACGTCGTAACCGGCGCGCTCGAGGCGTTGCGCGACGATTCGGGCGACGTGGAGCGTGTCCGAGGCCGCGTCACCGGCGGCAGGACCGGTACCGCCCGCCGGATCCAGGACGATACGGGTCGGAACCGACGCGTCGGCGGGTACGGGTGCGTCTCCGACGGACCGAGCGAAGCCGACCACGACGGCGAACCCCTCGCCGTCGGGAAGCTCGGTCCAGCTGGCGCGCACGTCGGGCGCGAGTTGGATCCGCACGTCGACGGCGCCGCGGTTCTCCATCACGTCGGCGCGCACGAAGGCGTCGCCGACGAAGCTCACGGGGGTCGTGAGGTCGCTGCGCTCGAAGCGGAGGTGCACGGTCTGCACCGCCTCGTTGACGAAACTGCTCACCCGCGTCGGCCCGCTCAGGCGGATCACCAGCCGCTGCGCGCTCCCGCCGCCCTCCAGCCGCGCGGAGAGGGTCGGCCTCGGCAGCACGACCAGCACTTGGTTCGAGGCGGCGAGGAAGGTCACGCGGGCGCCGAGCGCCTCTGCGGTGGCCTTGACGGGCACGAACGCCTCGAAACCCACCAGCACGCCGGCGCCGCCCGCCACGGCGACACCGTCGCGACGGATCGCGTCCGGCAGGCCGGACGCGGCACCGGGATCGTCGACCGCACGGATCTGCACGACCCGGCCGCCGAGCGTGAACGTGAGGCGCCGCGTGCCTAGATCGACGTCGAGGCGTGCACCGAGCGCCTCTGCCAGTGCGGCCGCGGGCGCGTAGGCGCTGCCCGCGACCAGGTCGCTCCGGGCGCCAGGGACCACCACGCCGTTGACGACGAGTTCGGTCTGAGCGCTGGCCCACGCACCCAGGAGCAGCATCAGGCACGCGAGCGCGCAGCGCCGCACCTCAATGCCTCCGCATGGCGCGCTCGATCTCGCGCTTCGCGTCGAGTTCGGCGGCCGCTCGGCGCTTGTCATGGACCTTGCGGCCGCGCGCGAGCGCGATCTCGACCTTCGCGCGCCCCTCCTTGAAGTACAGCCGCAACGGCACGACGGTGAGCCCACGGCGCTCGACGGCGGCGCGGAGTTCATCGATCTGGCGGCGGTGCAGCAAGAGCTTGCGGCTCCGATCGATCACGTGGTTGTTGTAACTGGCCTCTTCGTAGATCGGGATCGTGGCCCCCTCGAGGAACGCCTCGCCACGACGGAAGCGCGCGTACGCCTCGGCGATCGAACCGCCGCCGCGGCGCAACGACTTCACCTCGCTGCCGGTCAAGACGATGCCCGCCTCGACGGTCTCGAGGAGCTCGTAGTCGTGCCGGGCGCGTCGGTTGCTCAACATGGCAGGCCCCTCCACGGGCATGATACGGCCTCTCCGGCCGCCGGCCGGCGCTCCGTCGCGACCACGGCCAGCGGACACGCCCCGATCGCGAGGCCCGCGGTACGCATCACGTGAGATGCACCTCGACGTCGTACGGGTCGACGTCGAGGCGCACCTGGACACCGTCGCCCGGGCGTCGGTCGATCCGCTCGATCCACTGCGCCAGGGTGAGGTCGTCCGACGCGCGCAGGAAGACGTGGACGGCGTAGCGGTCGCGAACGCGCGCGACCGCCGCCGCGACGGGACCGAGCAGCGCGTCGTCTGGCACGCCGGCGGTCCGCAGTGTCTGCGCGATCGCCGTCGCCGCGGCGTGGGCCCGGCCGCGATCGCGGTGGCTCACCTGGACGCGCGCCCACTGCGTCGCCGGCGGGTACCCGTAGCGCGCTCTGCGGGCGCTCGTCGCGTCGGAGAAGGCCGCCACGGCCGCGTCGACGTCGCGCGCCCCGAGGGTGCGCCACACGGCGTGGTCGCGCTGGAAGGTCTGGACCAGCAGCAGCGGACGCCGCTCGCCAGCGAGCTCCGCCGCGAGCAGCATCGTCCGCAGCGCCTGCTCCTCGGCCCGGAAGTCCTCGTGACCGTAGAGCGCGTCGCCCAGGGTGAACGCCAGCAGCGACAGCACCGGCGGCGGCGCGAGCCTCAGGACGGCCGTGGTGCCGACGACGACGCCCGGATCGCCCTCGTAGAGCGCCGCGAGATCGGTCCGGTGGTCGGCGTCCACGGTCCAGACGGGGAGCGGCGCCACCACGCGCTCCACCTCGCGCGCCACCCACTCCGTCCCCGCGCCCGGGAGCGGGGCGAGCGGCTCCCCGCCGCAGTGCGCGCACCCCGCAGGCGCCGGGCGCGTGTGGCCGCACTGATGGCAGCGGAGCCGCCCGCGCTGCGCATGCCAGCGCAACGGGAGATCGCAGTGCGGGCACATGACCGGTGTGCCGCAGGCGCGACACGCGAGCCCCGAGGCGAACCCGCGACGGGGCACCACCACCACGCCCTGGCGTCCGCGTTGGGCCACCTGCGCCAGCACCCGGATCAACTCGCTCCCGAGCGGCCAGGTCGAGCTCTCGCGCAGGTCGGAGGTGACCAGCCGTGGCGCCGGATACGGCAGCGACTCGACCCGGTCCAGGCGCTGGGCGCGCAGCTCGGCCGTCGCGAGCACGTCGTAGCCGATCAGCGGCACGTGCGCCGCCTCGGCCAGCACGTCGGCATCGCGACGAGCGACGCTGCGCGTGCCCGCGACGACCTTGTAGCTCGGGCTCGCCGCGTCCCACACGTGGACCTGGCCGAGTCGAGCGAGCGGCGCCGCGAGCACCGGATAGGTGCCGACCAGCGCGGCGGGCGTGCCGAGGGCCACCTCGGCCCAGAGCGAGCCGCGCTGCTCGGGCGTGTGCTCGGCGCGGTACGCGAGCGTCGGGACGTAGGCGGCCAGCGCTCCGGCGACCACGTCGACGGAGGCGGCCTCGGGCACCAGCACCACCGCCTGGTGCCGCGCCTGCACCAGCGCCGCGATCTCGCGGGCCAGGGCTGCGAGCCGCTCGTCGCGATGGCCGCCGTGCACGAGGCTGCGGCGTGCGTCGCTCGCCGCGGGCGGCGCCAGCGGGCCGGCC
>SLSM01000414.1 GCA_007130445.1 Trueperaceae bacterium
CGCTCCAGCAGGAACACGCTCATCGCGCCCAGCCCCGTCGCGAGCAGGGCGGTGAGCGTCGAGACGCGCAGCGAGTGCACGCTGGCGCGGCGGGCCTGCGGGTTCTCGATCAGCCAGCGCAGGGCGTCGACGTCGATCGCGCGCTCCACGAGCCGCCACAGCGGCAGCGCGTTGGTGAACAGGAGCACGGCCACGAGCCCTGCCAGCGCCAGGCCGGCAGGGCTCGCGACACGCCGCGCCGTGCGCGCGAGCGACATCGTCTCAGACCGGTTCGATCACGCTCGGCGCCGTCGCCTCACTCGCCGAAGAGGGTCGCGAAGCGCTCCTTGTCGGCGTCGCGCGTCGCGGCGAGGTCGGCGGCGTCGGCGGTGAGCACCAGCAGGTCGGCGAGGTCGGGGAAGCCCGCCGGGGCGGCGATGCCCGGGCGCAGCGGCATGTAGCCCATCTCCACCGCGACCCGCTGTCCGGCCTCCGAGAGGAGGTAGTCGACGAAGGCGCGGGCGGCCTCGGGGTTGGCGTTGCCTGCCACGATGCCGACCGGCTCCGTGATCACGGGCACGCCCTCGTCCGGGTAGACCACGCCGACCGGCGAGCCCTCGAGCGAGGCGCGGATCGGCAGGAAGTCGACCACGATGCCGTAGGGGACCTCGCCGCCGGCGACGCTGCGCAGCACGGCGCCGTTGCCCTGGAACAGCAGTACGTCGGCGGCCGCGAGGGTCTCGTACCAGGCCCAGCCGATGCGATCGTCGCGGGTGTTCACGCCCAGGTTGTAGGCGGCCGCGCCGGAGTACGACGGGCTCGGCATGGCGATCTGGCCGGCGGGGAGCGCGGCCAGCGCGGCCCAGGTGGTCACCGGCTCGGTGACGAGCGCCGTGTTGTAGGCGATCACCGTCGCGAGGATCTTGGTGCCTGCGTAGGTGCCGTCCGGGTCGAGGTAGACGGCGTCGATGGCGGCCGCCTCTGGCGACACGTAGGCCTCGAGCAGGTCGCGCGCCTTCAGCAGTTCGAAGGTGGGTGCGTCGGCCACCAGGAGCACGTCGGCCTGCGGGCTGCCCGCCTCGACCTCGAGCAGGAAGCGGCTGATCACCTGCTCGGTGCCGGAGCGGAAGACCTCGACGCGCACGCCGGGGTGGAGCGCGTTGAAGCCCGCCACCGTCGCCGCCGCGTCGGCCTCGGGCTGGGAGGTGTAGAGGCGCAGGGTGCCGCTGGGCTGGGCCAGGGCCAGCCCCACGAGGGCCGTCAGGACGAGCGTGAGGAGCGTTCGCATGGGTAGCCTCCAGGATACGTCATGAACGTGTCACGCGCTCACCGTGCCGGGGTGCTGCAACCGTACCGGCGTACACCAGAGGCGCGATGGCTCATAGAGTACCGGGCGCATCGTCAGCGGACGGTCAGGTCGCGCTCGGTTCCGGCGCCGTCGGCGGCGGTCGCGACCAGGAACGACCCCGCGCGGCCGCTCGCGCCCTCGTACCTTGCGGCGGCGGCCGTCACGAAGGCGCCCGCCGCGTCGGCCTCCACGAGCGCCACGGCGCAGCCGCCGAAACCGGCGCCGGTCATACGCGCACCCAGGCAGCCGGGCGCGGCGCGCGCCGCCGCCACGGCGTGATCGAGCGCCTCGCTCGAGACCTCGAAGTCGCCCTGCAGGCTGGCGTGGCTGGCGTCCATCAGGCGGCCGAATTCGGCGGCGTCGCCGGCCTCGGCCGCATGCACGGCCTGGAGCACGCGGGCGTTCTCGCTGATCACGTGGCGCGCGCGGCGGAACGCGACGTCGTCGAGCGTGTCCCGGATCGCATCGAGCGCCGCCATGTCCGCGTCGCGCAGGGACGGCACGCCCAAGGCCGCGGCGGCCGCCTCGCACTGCGCGCGCCGTTCGTTGTAGGCGCTGCCCACCAGCCCGCGGCGCGTCTGCGTGTCGAGCACCACGACCACCGTGCCCGGCGGGAGCTCGACGGGGCGCGTGGTCAGGTCGCGGCAGTCGATCAGCAGCGCGTGCCCCGCCACGCCGGCGGCCCCGATCAGCTGGTCCATGATGCCGCTGGCCACCCCCACCCAGTGGTTCTCGGCCCGCTGCATGCGGCGCGCCACGTCGACCTCGTCCCAGGCGAAGCCCGAGGCCTCGCGGAAGGCCGCGGCGACCGCCAACTCGACCGCGGCCGACGACGACAGCCCCGCTCCGCGCGGCACGTCCGAGGCGAGCACGCCGTCGAAGCCGCGCAGCGTGTGCCCGCCGTCAGCTTGCAGCGCCCAGGCGACGGCGCGCGGGTACTCCAGCCAGCCGCCCCGATCGGCGTGGGCGTCGCCGCGCGCGTCGCGCCGCGCGGTGCTCTCTACGCGGAAGGTGCCGCGCTGGTGGAGGTCGTCGGCCAGCAGCCGCACCACGTCGTCGTCGCGTGGGGCGAGCGCGATCCAGGCGGCGCGGTCGAGCGCCATCGGCAGGACGAAGCCGTCGTTGTAGTCGGTGTGCTCGCCGATCAGGTTCACGCGCCCCGGGGCGCGCACCAGCGCCTCTGCGGGCCGACCGTACTCGGTCTCGAAGGCTCGCAGCACGCGTTCGCGCGGGGGCGCCTGCGCGCTCACCGGCGCCCCTCCAGGTAGTGGTCCTCGCTGAGGTCGCCCAGGCGGGCTGCGGCCTGCTCGGGCGTGAGGTCGCGCTGCGCCTCGGACAGCAGCTCGAAGCCGACCATGAACTTGCGAACCGTGGCGGAGCGCAGTAGCGGCGGGAGCACGTGCGCGTGCAGCTGCCAGGCGGCGAGGCCGTCGGCGTCCAGTGTCGCGCCGCCACCACCGGCGAAGGGGGCACCGTGCCACCCGAAGGAGTACGCGAACGAGGTCTGGAACAGGTTGTCGAGGCGGGTGAAGGCGCGCTTCATGAGGTCGGCCAGGGCGTCGCGCTCCTCGCCGGTCAGGTCGGGCAGGCGCGCCACCTGGCGCCGCGCGGGCAGGATCAGCAGCTCGAACGGCCAGGTGGCCCAGTAGGGCACGACGGCGAGCCAGTGGTCGTTGGCGACCACCACGCGCTCCCCACGCTCGAGTTCGGCGTGGGCGTAGTCGAGTAGCAGCGGCCGGCCGTGCTCCGTGAGGTAGGCGCGCTGGCGTTCGTCTTCGCGCGCCACCAGCGTCGGCAGCGCCGAGAGCGCCCAGATCTGCCCGTGCGGGTGCGGGTTCGAGGCGCCCATGATGGTGCCCTTGTTCTCGAACACCTGCACCCAGGCGTAGCGCTCGCCCAGCTCGGCGGTCTGTTCGGCCCACAGGTCGACCACGCGGCGCAGCTGCGGTACCGGCAGTTCGCACAGCGTGAGGTCGTGGCGGGGCGAGAAGCACAGCACACGACAGGTGCCCTGCACCCCGGCGCTGCGCAGCAGCGGGTGCTCGCTCTCGGGGGCGTCGGGCGCGTCGTCGAGCAGGGCGGCGAAGTCGTTGGTGAAGACGAAGACGTCGCCGTAGTCCGGGTTGCGGTGGCCGCCGGCGCGCTCGTTGCCGGGGCACAGGTAGCACGCCGGGTCGTACGCGGGCTTGTCGGACGGCGGCGACGGCTCGATCTGCCCC
>SLSM01000315.1 GCA_007130445.1 Trueperaceae bacterium
GCAGATTTTAAGTCTGCTGCGTCTACCGATTTCGCCATCCCGGCAGGCGTTGCGTAGGATACCGCGCCCAGCCGTTCAGACGCCGCTCCGTTCGTCGGGGAGGCGGAGCTCGGCGACGCGACCGCGCCAGCCGCAGCGCTCGCAGCAGGCGACGTCGTCGTCCTCCCAGCCGCATCCGTCGAGGCGATGGTCGACGACCTGGAGCTCTTCGGCGAGCCCGACGGTCGCGACCACCTCGAACGTCACGTCCAGGTGCGCTCGCAGGGACAGGCGCTCGGCGCCGCAGGCGGGGCAGAGGGGACGCAGCGGCAGCTCCGTCGGCAGCAGACGGGCGTGCGCAGATCGAGGCTGAGGGATACCGTCCCGCTTCATCATGCGCCCGTGATATCACCCGGACGATTACGGCCGTCTGACACGCTCACGCACGTGGCCGCATGCCCTCGGCCAAGAGCGCCTCGACGCGGGGGGCGGCCGCGCGCGCCGCTGCGGCGTCCAGGAACCCCAAGCGCAAGCGTCGATCGAGCACGTCTCGCGCGCTGAGGGCCAACTCGAAGCGTTGCGCGTACGCGACCTCGGCCTCGATGAACGGATGCCCCGCCGCCAGACGCTCGCCGAGTCCCGATTCGGCCAGGTCGGCAACCATGCCGGCGCGGTCGCCGTAGGCGTGGTGGAGGTGGCGTGCGACGTCGGCGGCGAGGCCGCGCGCCTGCAGTGCGGCTGCGCCATTCGGGTCGAACCGCTCCGCGCCCACGAGCCTGAGGTCGACCGTCGCGGACGGTGGGACGTCGCGCAAGCCGGCGCTGGTGATCGCGGCGGCCACGGTGTCGGCCGCCATACGGCGGTACGTCGTCCACTTGCCACCCGCGACGGTCACGAGCCCGCTGTCGGCCACGTGCACCACGTGGTCGCGCGAGACGCCGGCGGTGTCGGCCGCCTTCGGATCGGTCACGAGCGGCCGCAGGCCCGACCACGCCGCCTTGACGTCGTCTCGGCCCACGGGCAGGTCGAAGTAGCGCGCGACGTGCCGGAGGATGTAGTCGATCTCCGCGTCGGTCGCCTGAGGGTCGTCGACCACGCCGGCCGGTTGGTCGGTGGTGCCGACGAGCGTCGAGCCGAGCCATGGCAGCAGGAACAGCACGCGGCCGTCGTCGGTCTCCGGGATCAGCAGGCCGGTGTCGGGCGGGGCAAAGCGGCGGTCGAGCACGATGTGGACGCCCGACGAGGCGGTGAGCATCGGCTCGGCGGAGGCGTCGTCGAGGCGCCTGATGCCGTCGACGTAGGGACCCGCAGCGTTCACGACGGCCCTGGCAGCCACCTCGACGACGCTGCCGTCGACGCGGTCGGTGACCGAGGCTCCGGCCACGCGACCGCCGTCTCGGTGCAACGCCGTGACCTCTGCGTGCGTGAGCACGACGGCGCCACGCTCCGCTGCGCTCAACGCGATGGCCACGTTCATGCGAGCGTCGTCGAACTGGCCGTCGTAGTACACGACGCCACCCCGCAGCCCTTCTGCCTTGAGTTGCGGGAAGCGCCGCTTCGCCTCCGCGGCGTTCACGAAGCGACTCGGGCCCAGGTTCGAGCGCCCTGCGAGCACGTCGTACAGCTTGAGGCCGATCAGGACGTACGGGACCTGCAGGCGGCTGTACAGCGGCGTCACGAGAGGGAGCGGGTGACACAGGTGTGGCGCGTTGCGTATCAGCACGCTGCGTTCGTGGAGCGCGTCGCGCACGAGCGCGAACTGGCTGCGGTCGAGCGTCTTGACGGCCTTCTCGAGGTAGCGCACGCCGCCGTGGATCAGCTTCGTGCTGCGACTGCTGGTGCCAGAGGAGAGGTCGTCGCGCTCGATGAGCGCGACGCTCAGGCCGCGGCTGACGGCGTCGAGCGCCACGCCGGCGCCCGTGGCGCCGCCGCCGACGACGAGCAGGTCGAAGGGCTCGGAACGCTCCAGCGCCGCGCGGTGGTCACCGCGCACCTGGGTCGCGTGTGGCGTGCTCACCGGGCCTCCCAGCCCTTGGCGCGCTCCAGGGCGTGACGCCAGAGGGTGAGCCGCTCCTGGCGCTCGTCGGTGTCCATGCTCGGGTCGAAGCGACGGTCTTCGCGCCACTGCGCGGCGACCTCGTCGACGCCGCTCCAGAGCTTCGTCGCCAGGCCTGCCAGGTACGCCGCACCCAGCGCCGTGGTCTCGGTGATCTTCGGTCGCACCACGCTCACGCCGAGCATGTCGGCCTGGAACTGCATCAGATGGTCGTTGCGCGACGCGCCGCCATCGACGCGCAGCTCCGCCAGCGGCCGACCGGCGTCGGCCTCCATCGCCTGGATCACGTCCAGGGCCTGGTAGGCGATGCCCTCGAGGGCGGCGCGCGCGATGTGACCCGCGGTCGTGCCGCGCGTCATGCCGACGATGGTGCCGCGGGCGTATGGGTCCCAGTGCGGCGCGCCCAGGCCGGCGAAGGCCGGCACCAGGTAGACGCCGCCGGTGTCGGGAACGGAGGTCGCGAGCGCCTCGACGTCCTCCGAGCGCCGGATCAGGCCGAGGCCGTCACGCAGCCACTGCACCACCGCGCCCGCGACGAAGATCGAACCCTCGAGTGCGTAGCGCAGCTCGCCCGGCCGGCGCCACGCGACGGTGGTCAGGAGCCGGTGCTGCGACGGCACGGGGCGCTCACCCGTGTTGAGCACGAGGAAGCAGCCCGTGCCGTAGGTGTTCTTCGCCTGGCCCGGCGTGAAGCAGGCCTGCCCGAACGTGGCGGCCTGCTGGTCCCCGGCGATACCTGCGATGGGCGCGCCGGCACAGGGGAGGCCCGAGGCAACGTGGCCGTAGATTTCCGACGAGCCGCGGATCTCGGGCAGGACCTCCCGCGGCACGTTCCAGAGCGCCAACAGGTCGTCGTCCCAGTCGAGGGTGTGGAGGTTGAACAGGGCGGTGCGGCTGGCGTTGCTGACGTCGGTGACGTGGACCTCGCCGCGCGTGAGACGCGCCACGAGCCAGCTGTCGACGGTGCCGAAGGCGAGCTCGCCGCGCTCGGCCCGCGCACGCGCACCCTCGACGTGGTCGAGCAACCAGCCGAGCTTGCTGGCGGAGAAGTAGGCGTCCATCACGAGGCCGCTGCGCTCACGCACCAACGCCTCGGCGCCCTCTCGCGCCGCCAAGCGCTCGACCTCGCCGGCGGTGCGCCGGTCTTGCCACACGATGGCGGGCGCGATCGGTTGCAGTGTGGCGCGGTCCCACAGCACCGTCGTCTCGCGTTGGTTGGTGATGCCGATCGCGTGGACGTCGTTCGCGCTCGCGTTCGCGGCGGCGAGCGCCTCGGAGACCACGCCCGATTGGCTCGACCAGATCTCGTTGGGATCGTGTTCGACCCAGCCCGGGCGCGGGTAGGACTGCGAGAACTCCTTCTGCGCGCTGCCCATGATGGTACCCGCGGCGTCGAAGACGATGGCTCGCGAGCTGGTGGTGCCTTGGTCGAGGGCGAGGACGACATCGGACATGGTGGCCTCCAGCGACTCGTCGCGCGCGGGCGTCAGCCGCCGTCGCGGGCGTGTA